>JALRAS010000052.1 GCA_023262495.1 Bacteroidia bacterium
TTAGAGAGCGATACCGGTGTAATTGTAGATAACTTATCATTCAGAGGTAACTCAGGACTGCCTTTAACAAGAATTCCAGAGCAAATTTTGAGAGGTTTTGATGAAGTAAATCAATATGATTTAATTATACTTCAGTACGGAATGAATGCCGTTAGTCCTGATGTAACCGATTACTCATGGTATGCCCGCGGGCTCGACAGAACGGTGAAACATATACAAAAAAGTTTTCCTAATGCCGCTATATTATTTGTGGGCGTGCCCGATAAGGGATACAAACAAGACGGACAATACATCACCAATCCGGGTGTTCCCTATGTGGTGGAGGCAGAAAAAAAAGTTGCTGAGAATAATGGCATCGCTTTTTGGAACTTGTTTGAAGCGATGGGCGGCTATAACTCAATGGTAAAGTGGGCAGATGCCGATACCTCTCTTGCCAATAAAGACTACACACATTTCAACTTCAGAGGTGCATCAAAAGTGGCACGTTTGCTGTTTCATGAAATTGATAAAGAGTACAAAGAATATTTAAAATCGAACGCAAGTTTAAAAGCTACCCTACCCTCTCAAAAAAATGCTGACAAACCTGCTTCCTAAAATTTTAATCCTCCTTTCTGCATTATCCCACTTGACTGCAACTGCACAAACAAGAGCAGTTAGCGATAGTATCAAGTTGAAATATAAATTCATCAAAGCAGAACTTAATCAGTTGCAAGGCGACAGCAGTTCTCTTTTTCCATTTTTCAATAAATTATCATTTCGCGAACAGCAACAAATTCAACAAGTTGTAGTTGTACATTTAGGAGATTCTCACCTTCAAGCCGATTATTTTCCGGGCGTGGTTCGAACAGGATTGCAGCAACGCTTCGGAAATGCAGGCAGAGGATTGGTGGCTCCATTCAAAGTTGGACGTACCAATGAACCATCATCCTACAAATCAAGCAGCAATAAACGATGGCAAGCAAGAAGAATGGTGAATGAAAAAGATTCGTTGCCAATTGGAATAAGCGGGCTCAGTATTAAAAGCAATGATGCTTCCACCAATTTAATGATCACCACCATTAATCAGCATGGACTGGACTATAGTTTCAGTAAAATCACACTGTTTCACCAAAAAGGTCTTAATAATTATAATTTCAATGTTTGTGATAGTCTTTTATGCTTTCAGGCAAAAATTGATGCCACACTTGACACCTTGCAAGAACTTTCTGTTGTAAAAACAAAGCGTTCCAATTGTGCCATTTTTAATGTGGATACCGAAGACACTATAGGAAACAAAACATCACTCATTTATGGTATGATGTTAGAGAATGAACAACCGGGTATACTCTATCATATGATTGGCATTAATGGCGCTGAATACAGACACTACAATAAACATGAGAAACTACAACAACAGTTGACCTATTTAAAACCCGACCTTATCATTATTTCATTAGGCACCAATGAGGCCTATGCACCCAAATATAAAAGCAGCGATTTTATTTTACAAGTTGATTCCCTCATCAGCAGTTTAAAACAAAAAAATCCTGAAGCAGTATTTATCATTACCACACCGGGCGATAGTAACAAGGGGAGAAAATATAAAAACCCGAACAATTTAAAAGCAGCGCAAGCGCTCATTGCATACTGCCAACAGCACCAATTAATTTACTGGAATTGGTTCCGAATCATGGGGGGCTCAGGGGTAATTAATAAATGGGCTATAAAAGGACTGACTTCAAAAGATAAGCTGCATCTCAACCGTAAAGGATATGAAATTCAAGGTGCGCTTTTGCATGAAGCAATCATGAACGCATTTCATTACTATCAAATTGCTAAATTAAACAAGCCGTAATGCCTATTTCGTTGTCTGCAATTGATCCTGAAAAACTGTTGAATTTATTTATTTACAACAGCAAAGAGCCATTGCTTTTTAATAGTGGATTATTTCTGCTATTATTTTTAGTATTCATGTTGTTTTATGCCATGCTTCAACAACATGTGTTCAGCCGCTTGTTGTATGTTACTGCGTTTTCAATATATTTTTACTACAAGAGCAGCGGATGGTACTTTATACTCATGATGGGAGCAGCAGTTGCAGCGCATTTTCTTGCCCTTCGTATGTATCAAACACGTCACCAAGTTAAACGTAAAGTATTTTTGATCGTTAATCTTGTCCTATTTCTTGGCTTGCTGGCTTTTTTTAAGTACACCAATTTTATCATTGATATCATCAATCAGTTTGCCACTCAAAAAATAGCTTTTCAGCAGATATTTTTACCGTTGGGAATATCCTTTTACACCTTCGAACTGATAAGCTATGTAGTAGATGTATATCGCAATAAATTTAAACCGGTAAAAAGTTTACTTGATTTTAGTTTTTACATTTCATTTTTCCCTCACTTAGTTGCAGGGCCTATTGTGCGCCCCAATGAGTTGATGCCACAGATAAGAAGTAAGCTCTTGATTGATCGTGAGCACATTGGCAAAGGAATATTTTTTATTGTTTCGGGCTTGCTTAAAAAAGCGATTATCTCTGACTACATCGGAGTTAATTTTGTTGATCGGGTGTTTGACAATCCTGCGCTATATTCCGGTATAGAAAACCTCTGCGGAGTTTATGCTTATACCCTTCAAATTTATTGCGATTTTTCGGGGTACAGTGATATGGCTGTAGGGATTGCCTTTTTAATGGGATTTCATTTACCACTAAATTTCAATGCTCCGTATCAAAGCACGAGCATCACCGAGTTTTGGAGACGTTGGCATATTTCTTTGAGCTCGTGGCTTCGCGATTATTTATACATCCCATTAGGTGGTAATCGATCGGGAAAATTCAGACAGTATTTTAACCTCATGATAACCATGCTCCTGGGTGGCTTGTGGCATGGCGCATCTTTCAAGTTCATTGTTTGGGGCGGCATGCACGGATTAGCGTTGGCAATTGACAAAGCAAAAAATGAATGGCTGCAAAAAATTGGTTTTACAGGCCATCAAAACTTTTGGTATAGAGCAGGAGGCTGGATTGTTACTTTTCATTTAGTGGCATTTTGCTGGATTTTTTTTAGGGCAAGCGGCTTTGATAGTGCGGTAAGTATAATTAACCAAATTACACATAGTTTCAATGCTGAAATTTTACCTCAGTTAATCACAGGTTATCCGGCTGTATTTTTATTATTCGCTTTAGGAATGTTGATGCATTTTATTCCACAGCATATTGAATCAAAAATTATGACCGGCATAAAGGTTTCACCGGCATTATTGCAAGCGCTGCTGCTGGCAATTACAATTTATGCTGTGTATCAAATACGCAGTGCAGAGGTACTACCGTTTATTTATTTTCAGTTTTAATACAAAACAACGCTTTTTTATAACTCGTTGATTGCCTTTTATATTTTACCCCAAATTCCGCATGAGTAAATGCGCCTTTAATAAGGATCATACAAAATACAAAAGGGATAATTATTTCCCAAAAAACGTAAAGGTATATCTTGTTTTTCGTGGGTATTTATCGGGATTTTTTTTATACTCGTTATAATAGAACTTGAGATAACCCCACAACTCATCTGTTGTTAGCTCGCAGTGCTTGATATCGAAACTTACTTTTTGGATGTTACGGGAGTCAACGCTATTGAGACAGTCAAAACTTAATAGCGTTCCATGCAGTTCAAAGTTTTTAATATAATGCCATTCCGGGTCGAAAATAACATTGTAAACTTTACTTTTCATAAAAGAACTATGTAAGGTACTTTCTAAACCATAAATAACAATCTTTTCACGACTCAATATCATCAGCTTCCGATTGAAACAGTACCTGATTGCAGTTATGGTTGGCCACAATGCTCTTATGGAAAGCCCTGTTAACAAAGAAATACCAAAAATTCGAGCCCCGGTGCTCTTAAAATCATCAGGGGTGGTAATTCCAAAGAAAGCAGCCAACATAACCACCAATCCAATACCATCCACAAGGCTTTGTATCAGTCCGTATAAAATTCGCATAATAATTATTTTTTTTTGCGATTTTTGGGAATAATAGATGACTGTTTCATCGCCTATGGGAATAATTGGATTAGTTGGAATTTTAGACTCAGCGCCTTCATCCCCAAGCAAACTCATTACCTGGTCTCGTATATTGAGATTTCCAATTCTGCTTACTTTAGGCCTGGGTGTGTTTTTTTTAATCAATCTGAACAGGAGGGCCAAGCGAGTAAATTCTTCCAAGTCTTCAACTATTTTACAGGAGATGATATACCAATAATGCATTATTTTTTGGAATACAAACCTTACTAAAAAAAACACAGGAATGAAGGTAGCAAAGTAAATAAAATCCGCTAAGATTGGGTCGTTCAATTCATGGTACACATAAATTTGATAAAACTCAAAAATTGAATTCAGCATTGAAAAGTAAACAATAATCGGCAGAAGCCATTTCAAGAACAAACCAATTAATAAATACGTAAGTTTATCATTTAACTCGAACATAAATATTGCCACATGAATGTTAAAGCAAATCTATTAAAATAATGATATGCTTTATAAAGGATTTGTTCATCAGATCTGTATGGGATACCGTTTTAACTGAAAAAACCGAAGGTGTGTTTAATTTTAGGTGGCGACTTATCAGGATTTTTTTTGGATGCATTGTAGTAGTGCTCAATCTGACTCCATAATTCCTCTACAGGCAGTTCAGAGCGACTAATATCAAACGTAAACCTTTCTATGGAGCGATTTACATGAGACGTAACTACTACTATGCACAAGTAGTCTCCATTGATATAAATATCTTCAACATAACGCCAATCGGGATCAAAACAAGCATTTAAGTGCAATAAACCAGACGCCCCTGTTGCCCTTACAGAAGTAAAATAAATACTGATTTGTGTTTTACTCAACACTATGAATTTTCTATTAAAACACAGTCCTAATGCGCTGAAGAAAGGCTTCAACGCGTATAAAATCGCTGCAATGATTACTGCAATGAAAAATATCAAGTCCCGAATACTTGCTGTATCAACATCTATTAGCATCCCCAAAAAGAGAACCATTAAAAAAGAATAGATAAAAAGATTTCGCGCACTTTTAATTAAACCATACAGCAATCGGTAGAAAATTACTACCACATAATCCCATGTTCGATACTTAATCATTGTATCGGATTCTGCAGAGATAACGGGGTTGGGATTTATTGAGGAGAACGAAGTTTCTGCATTGGCAACATTCATTGAACCTGAAGAAGAGTTTTGCGCACCATAGGCTTCGGCTATAGCAATTGGTGTATTTTTACCAATTAGCTTGAATTTGTATGCCCAACTTGTCAACTCATTAGTATCTTCAATACCTTTAAAAGCCCATGAATACCAATAAGGTCTTATTTTTTTGGAAATATATCTTGCAAAAAAAAAGTTTATCACTAAAAACATCACAAAACTTGACCAATTAAAGGATATATCGACATCATTGCCCGTGAATTCTTGCTTAGTCATTCGTATAAACAAAGCAGACATCGATACATACAAAACAAAAGGCAGCACATATATTGCCACTATTCCTACAATTTTAACTTTGGATGAATCAGCGTATGTTTGCATGTATGCATGAGCTTTTAGCGACAACAAATTTATTTTTTTTGAATAATAATGGAGCGCTCATCCTCTATTTATAAAAAAAATTTGCAAGTCTATTTCTAAAAGCGCTCAAATGCGCCAAGTCCGAAAAGTGCATAATCGTACTTAATAGGGTCAGTAGGATCAAACCTTCTTAATGCCGCATCCAGCTCTTCTACCGCCTTCCAATCGTTTTGCTTACGTTGAAGCAATCCTAATTTACGCGCTACATTGCCACTGTGCACATCGAGTGGTATAGATAATAGAGCGGGACTAATTTGTTTCCACAAGCCAAAATCAACGCCTGCCTGGTCTTTTCTTACCATCCAGCGTAAATACATGTTAATTCTTTTTGCAGCCGAATTATCTTGCGGCCTTGCAATATGCTTTGCTGTTCTACCCGGAGGTTTGATACTACAAAAGGTTGTTCCAAATCCTGCAATAGCTTGCTTTAAGTTGCCATCAACAGCATTCATATGACTTTTAAAAACTGCCTCAAAACCTTTTAAATTTTTATACAGGTACTGTATCGCAACAATAAAGTAATCAAGGTCGGACGAATTAAAAGTGCGATGCACAAAGCCCTTTTTAATTAATGTAGCAGCAGCCTTTTTGTTATAACTCATGACATAGTCGAAGGGCGACTGTCCCATGAAGTGCATTAAACGATGACCATTTTGAATGATAGATTTTCTATTTCCCCATGAAATGGTTGCTATAATAAATCCTGCAATCTCAATATCCTCACGTTGTGTAAACAGGTGCGGAATGCTTATTGGATCGCTCTCAATAAAAGAACGTTGATTGTAATACTGATACTTTTCTTCGAGAAACTCAAATAATAATGACTCCTCCATACATCAACAAGATTTTGTTTATTGAATTTTACAAGGTGCAATGATACCACCTTTTTTAGTGATAATATTGCTTTATGTTAGCATGTTTTAAAGAACATTATTTTTTTTATGTATGCTTGATGTGCTCGGTGTTGATGAGTGCTATTCCATTTGTAGGAAGGTGGGTAAACGTGCTCAACACCTTGATTCATGAGAGTGCACACGCACTTGTAGCGCTGCTCACAGGAGGCGGAGTAATGAATATTAAACTGAGTGCCGATACAAGCGGGGCAGCTCAAACAAAATCAAAATATTGGTTGGGAAAGGTACTTACTTCGATGGCAGGATATCCTGCATCTTCGGTTACTGCTTGGCTCTTGTTTTTTATGATTCATCACCAAAAGGTTAGGTATATCTTATTTCTCCTACTTTCTGTCATACTCATTAATCTCATCTTATGGGTGCGCAACTCTTTTGGTATGCTTTGGTTACTGATTACAGGTGCCCTCATTGCTGTTATCACACTCTATGGCTCGGGTATGGTGCAGTATGCGTGCGCTGTTACATGCGCTTCTATCCTATTTTTCCAGGCTATATATAGCAGCATTACACTGCTGATCATCTCATTCAAAACACCGGGAAAGGCAGGAGATGCAAAAAACCTAAGTGATTTTACCTACATCCCGGCTATCGTTTGGAGTATAGCGCTACTCTTGTTGGTTGGATATATTGCCTACCAAACTTTGAACCTTTTTCCTTGCATGGAATCAGGCATTGTTTCGGTATCGAATTAATATTGATAATTGCTTATTTGCGATCAGTTAGCCTGTTCCCATTCCTTCAACTCCTCGAATTTTCATGGGCTTATTACAAAAAAAGCCCTTGATAAACAAGGGCTTTTTAGGATGTGGTACCTCCAGGAATCGAACCAGGGACACAAGGATTTTCAGTCCTTTGCTCTACCAACTGAGCTAAGGTACCTCAGATTTGGGCTGCAAATGTAACGCTTTTTTTTATTTATCAAAATAAAGATGTCAAATGAGTAAAATATGTTATGAAGCAGGGCAATTAAGAAAATGATAGCAAACATACCCTGCAAGGTAGCCTAAAAAGCAAATTCGCTAATCGCTAAAAATGTGGTACTCAACTACAATATGTGCTTTATTTTATTTTTCTTTAAATTTTATTGCTTTAAAAAAATATTTGCTTTAATTTTGCGCCCTCATTGTCCGATGGTGTAATGGTAACACTCCAGATTTTGATTCTGTCATTCAAGGTTCGAGTCCTTGTCGGACAACGTAAAAGGCCCTGCTAAAATGCAGGGCTTTTTTTTTGGAACAATTATTGAATAGAGCAACAAGAACTTTGTGGAAATGATTTGGCTCCGTTCATCGCATGGGCAATTCTCTAAACCATTCAATAAATTGATTATTTTTGCAGTATGTATAAATCCTTAACAGCTTTCTTAAGTGCAGTTATACTCTGTAGCCTTGTGTTTTCCTGCAAACCTACAAGAAAGACCTATGTGCCTTACAGGAAAAAAAGCAAGTGTGGATGCCCTACCTATGGCATGTATCACAATGATAAATCTACAACAGAACAGGCCAAATTGCCGGCAAAATCAGAGGCATTAGCTCAATAAATGAAATGCAGTAAAGCTACTCAACCAAGCCATTGCTGTCATAAATAAAAACTGTACAAGTGGCCATTTATAACCCTTAGTTTCTCGATATACCACGGCAATAGTGCTCATGCACTGCATGGCAAAAGCATAAAACAACATTAATGAAAAGGCAACAGCAGTAGTATAAACCGGCTGCAATGTGGTAGGATTGAGTTCTTCCTTCATTTTTTGTCTGATACTTCTTTCATCTGCCTGATCGCCTACACTGTATATAGTTGCCATGGTGCCCACAAAAACTTCACGGGCAGCAAAACTTGTTACCAAACTAATTCCAATTTTCCAATCGAAGCCCAAAGGAGCAATCGCTGGCTCAATCAATTTACCGGCAATGCCTGCATAAGATGCTTCTAATTTTTCGGCCGCCATTTTATTACTTCTCTCTTGCTCAGAGATTGTGTTGCCTATAGAGGCATACTTCTGTTCGATTTCTTGCATGCGATTGCCCGGTGCAAAAGAGGCCATCAACCATAAAATTACCGAAATAGCGATTATAATTTTACCTGCTTCCAATAAGAAAACTTTTACTTTATCGTATATCACCATACCCACCTGTTTTGCCTGTGGCATACGATAAATGGGCAGTTCCATAATAAAATAGCTTTGTTCGCGACTTTTGATTAAGTACTTAAGCACGAGTGCTGCTCCTATTGCTGCCAAAAATCCGATTAAGTACAAAGCCATCAACACCACACCTTGCAAATTGATTACCCCCCCTACATTCTTATTAGGAACAACCAAAGCAATAAGCAATGTGTATACAGGCAATCGAGCACTACAACTCATAAGCGGAGTTACCAATATGGTGATGAGACGCTCTTTGTTGTTGCTGATGGTACGAGCCCCCATGATAGCCGGCACTGCACAGGCGGCACCGCTAATCAGTGGGATGATAGACTTGCCATTGAGGCCAAATCTGCGCATCAATCGATCCATAATAAAACTTACACGAGCCATATAACCACTATCTTCGAGTATGGCAATAAACGCAAATAAGAATGCTATTTGTGGAATAAAAACAACCACACCGCTCAAACCGGCCAATATACCTCCGGTTATTACATCATTTAAAATTCCTTGCGGCAATGCATGCGCCACCCAGTCGCTGAAGTTGGCAAAGCCCATCTCAATCCACTCCATTGGAATGGCACTAAATGAAAATATAAATTGAAAAATCGTAAAAAGTATTGCTAAAAATATGACAAATCCCCATATTTTGTGAGTGATGATATTATCAATTTTATGTGTTAATTCATAGCTGTTGCGTTGCTTGTAGGCCACACATTGCTCAATCACACCTGTAATTTTTTTAAATCGTATAACTGCCTCGTTGGTCTGTAATTGCACCTCATTTACCTGTTGTTGTGCGAAAAAATCTTCCATTATTTTTTGCTCTGCAGCATCTTTAAGAAAACGTCTGTTGATGAAGGTAACGAATGCATCGTAAGGAGTTAGGCAGGACATTATTTGTTGAAGACCTAGCCAATTGTGCGCACTTATTTCATTTGCAGGTATCAAAGGGTGATCATTTCGCTGCTGATAACTTTCAATTAACTGTTTCAACGCTGCAATACCACTTCCTTCTAACGAATTTACACCAATCACCGGAATACCCAAAAGCTGACTTAGTTTTTCTTGATTGATTGCTATTGATTTTTTCACAGCTACATCAATCATATTAAGCACCAAAATTACGGGCATGCCCGTATCAATTAATTGCGAACACAAATATAAGCTTCTCTTCAGATTAGAGGAGTCGGCCACCAACACTGTTAATTGTGGATGATTGCTATGAGCGGGATTACAAAGCACTTCTGCTGTTACTTGTTCATCGGCCGCTTTTGGAAATAAGCTATAAGTGCCCGGCAAATCAATTATTTCAACTTTTTTACCATTGCTTAGTCGTGTATAACCCACATGCAAATCAACAGTAACACCGGGGAAATTCCCTGTTTTTTGGCGTAAGCCGGTAAGCAGGTTAAACAAGGTAGATTTCCCTGAATTGGGATTCCCTGCCATGGCAATGCGCAAGTAATTTTCTTTTTCTTGAGATGAGAATAGGCCCAAAGCTACTATTTGTTACTTGTGATTATTGTTGAATGACTACTTTTGCGGCCTCACTTTTACGTAAGCTCAATGAGTACCCCGATACACTAATCGCAATTGGGTCGCCCATGGGAGCGAGACGTTCAAGTATAACTTGTTCGCCCGGCAAACAGCCCATTTCCATTAATTTCAGCGCAATAAAATCATCAATAAAATGTTTGATGATTCCTTGCTCACCAATTCGTAAATCGCTCAATAATTTTTCGGTCATACAAGCATATTTTACTTACAAAATAACAACATATACTTAAAAAAATAAATCACTCAAAAAAGGTATATTCACCTCTACTGTAACTTCGCCAATACTCATCAACAGCCGGTAAATTAAATGCTCTTCAAAAATTGAATAAGCAGTTGGTTCAGATTTTCGATGGCTTCTTTCATTCTCCAATTTGATTTGTTGCGCACTTCTACATAGTTTGAAATACTTCTGATTTGCATGCAAGGAACATTCATTTTTACACACGCAAACATGAAAGCGGCTCCCTCCATGGTTTCAACCTGTGCCTTGCTCCTTTCATACATCTTTTGAATGCTTTCTTCATTGCCATGTACACGATTTACTGTATGTCCGTGCACCTTGGGCAGTTCATCTATCAGCGGCCAATGAGCGGGCTTGTTGCAAATACCTTGTGCTGTATAAGGTTCATCTTGAGGGGTAATTAACCCAAGCTGATTCATGGTTAAAAATGACTGCCCGTCTTCGGCACCAAAATCATACACTTCATCATTCACCACTTGCACATTTGCACCTAAAACTAAGGTGCGATCTATTGCCCCGGCAACACCGGCATTGATTGCATAATCATATTTATTTAATGCTAATTGCCTGCCTAAAAAAAAGGCAGTAAACAGCATGCCAACTCCAGTGATGAGCAGATGAATTTCGTGTTGCTCAAGTTGGTATTGACAAAACTTATTATCAACTTGCTCATTGGGCTCTCCGAGAAAGGACAAGAGCGGAGCAATCTCTGCTGCAGTAGCGCTTACAATGAGTATTTTCATGCGATAAATGTAATGAATTAACGCTATATATTCCTATTCGAAACAAGCAATCACTCAAATTTGTTGCGCTACTCAGGTGCAGCACATGTGCCTGTCGATGCCATACATTGGTAAAAAACTATGAAACAATAGGTAAATTAGTACCAGTACTTACCTTATCATTTCACGCACAAAATAATTGCTAATGCATAAATTGGGAGTATATTTGACATCGAAAATAACCAATATGATTTACGTTACTAGAAAAGAACATTTTAATGCCGCGCACAAAGTTTGGCGTGCCGAGTGGAGTGAAGAAAAAAACTATGAAATTTTTGGTAAGTGCGCCAATAAAAACTGGCACGGGCATAATTACGATTTATATGTGACTGTTAAAGGCAATCCTAACCCCGATACTGGTTTTGTTGTTGATCTGAAAATATTAAGTAAAATCATTAAATCGGAAATTATTGAAGCGCTCGATCATCGCAACTTAAATTTAGATGTTCCCTTTATGGCCGGAAAAATGGCTTCAACAGAAATTTTAGCTATTGAGATTTGGAATCAGTTGGCCCCGCACATCAATACATTGGGCTGTAAGTTGCATAGCATTAAACTCTACGAAACCGAAAACAATTTTGTGGAGTATTTGGGAGAAGAATAAAATCAAATCATATGATGGACGGCTACGAAAAAACTGAAAATTACAATGAGGAATCGCTTGAAAAAATTTCGGCTGATTACTTGGATATTCTGAAAGAAATTGGAGAACAACCCAATCGCGAGGGCTTATTGAAAACACCTTTGCGTGCAGCAAAAGCCATGCAGTATCTTACTCACGGATATGATATTGATCCAAAAAGTATTTTGCGCAGTGCCATGTTCAAAGAAGACTATAAACAAATGGTCATTGTAAAAGATATTGAAGTGTATTCACTTTGCGAGCATCATATGCTTCCGTTTTTTGGAAAAGCGCATATTGCCTACATCCCCAACGGATATATAGTAGGTTTAAGCAAAATACCGCGCGTAGTAGATGCTTTTGCCAGGCGCTTACAGGTACAAGAAAGAATGACAAATGAAATCAGAGATTGCATACATGATACTTTGAACCCTTTGGGCGTAGCAGTGGTAATTGAGTGTAGCCACCTGTGTATGCAAATGCGAGGCATTCAAAAACAAAATTCAGCTACAACTACCTCTGCTTTTACAGGTGAGTTTTTAAAAGATACTACAAGAAGCGAATTCATTAACCTGATTAAAGGTAAGCTGCATTAATTTTAAGCGTAGACTGTAACGTTTTGTTGATGCTTATGCCTGCAAAATGATGCGCTTAACCAATGCTACCTTTTGCTCAATTTCATTTTAAAACTTAGGTCTTGAAAAAAGTTCATTAATTTTTTCAGCCAATTGAAGTAGAGTGCAATCAAGCAGAATATAGTCATCCCAACAATCACAAAAAAGTTTACCCAATAGGTATCCCTGTGCTTGCCGGCAAAGTATTTTTTTGGTGCATAAAAGTGCGCCCTAATTTGATGTTTATCAGAGGCATCGAAATAGATATTGTTTTCATTAGGATGCAAATATCCATCCTCCATAAATATTCCTTCTTCAAGCGGCCTGCTATTTTTTACCAAATCTTCGATTCGCGCATTGTGGTGACTCATTTTGGTGAGCTCCAGTTGTTTTTTCAATTCATCGGTTTTCGACTGACTGCTGAAATAATCATCTAAGTTTTGATTATAATGATTATAGCTTTCAACATATTTACGTTTTACTTGATTTAGAAAAGATTTTAGCTCTTCTGTGCGACCTTCAAGGTTATTGGTATTGGCATATCCGGCCTCCATTAATTCATTACGAAGAACAAGTTGTGACTCAGCATCCTTTTTCAACAAGAGCTCATTCATTTTATTGTACCACAAACCCTTTTTATACGATGCATTTACAATCTCTTTTTCGATTGGGTAAATCTCTTTTTCATACTTGTTGTTTTTAAATTGATTAACTACCAATGCTTCAAAAGCCCATCTAGAGGCCATAATTTCGCCCGACTTTGGCACTACACTTTTTGCAGCAAGACTTGGATTTAACTCATCGAACTTTACAAGTAAACCACTGAGCAGCAATTGCGGAATAATTAAAAATGGAATGATGATATAAATAGTAACAGCGCTTTTAAAAGCAGAGGAAATATTTAACCCAAGCGCATTGGCAAATAGTGATACATTGAAGAGCATGAGCCAGTATTCAAAAAACATTTCTTGGTAACCAATTATATAATTACCAATACTTACAAAAAGAAAACTTTGTATGGCCGAAATCACAAACAGAATAAATATTTTACTGAGTAAATAAGCACCACGGCTAAGATTTAAAAAGGCCTCACGCTTTCTTATTTTTTTATCCTTGAAAATTTCCTCGGCACTTACAGTTAAACCCAAAAACAAGGCCACAATCACGCCCATAAAAATATAGGCCACCAAGTTTTTATTTTGATAAAATGAGTACTCGGCACAGGGCAAACTATACCTTGTCATAAAGGCCAAAATAAAGGCCAAAACAGGGGCCTCAAGGGCATTGATGAGCAAATACTGCTTGTTACTTAATTTCGACAATACATCACGCTTAACAAAAACCGAAAATTGTTTGAAAAGACCTGGTTTTTTGAATGTTTGTCCTACTGGCAACACATCCGTAGAATTGTTGTCAAAATTGTTTTTATTTAGTTTTACGAATAATTCATTCCATTCTTTTGGAGCAATTTTTCTTTCATTAGTTGGCATTCCGTTTTCATCCAACACACGCGTTTCAATGATGTTAAATATTTGCTCGGGGTTTACATTCCCGCACATGATACATTCGCTTTCATTGGGATTGATATAGTTCACGGCATTTTTAAAATGCGTAACCGCCTCCACAGGATTTCCCAAATAAATGGGGTAACCGCCTTTATCCAAAATCAGCAATTTATCAAACACCTTAAAAATATCGGATGATGGCTGATGTATTACAACAAATATTACTTTTCCTTTCAGTGCCAATGTCTTCAACAAATCGATAATTATTTCGCTGTCGCGCGATGATAGTCCCGAGGTGGGCTCATCAACAAATAGCACGCCCGGTTCGCGTATCAGCTCTAATGCAATATTGAGTCGCTTGCGTTGACCACCGCTGATCATTTTATCTAGCGGTGTGCCTACTCTCAAATCCTTAACATCATATAGCCCAAGTTCATTGAGCGTATGCATTACCCTTGCAATAATTTTTTCTTTGCTCCAATCAGAAAAACATAGTTGCGCGTTGAAATATAAATTTTGAAACACGGTAAGATCCTCCATGAGGAGGTCGTCTTGTGATACAAATCCAATCACACCTGCCAACTTTGCTTTGTCGCGATGCAAGTCAATTCCATTGATATAGACGTTGCCCTTGCTTGGCTTTGTGTTGCCGTTTAGTATGTTGAGCAAGGTAGATTTACCTGCACCACTACCGCCCATAATGCCAATAAGATTTCCTGAATTTTCTTCGAAACTGAGCTGATGCAGTCCCTTATGACCATCTGAAAAATCGTATTCAATTTGATTAACCCTGTAGGAAATGGGATCCTTAAAATTGGCATTTAAAAAACAGCTGATAATATCGCTGTAATAGATGGGTTGAATTTTAGAACTCCTAATTGAGGAACCATTATTAAGCTGATAAATGCGATAGTCTGAAATTGAATTACCGTTTAGTGTAAGCTCCATTACACCATAATACTTTAACATGTATATGCCAACACTTTTTACATGCACCACACGTAATTCACCTTGCAGGTGATCTGCTTTTAGTTGCTTACAGCGTGTTAATGTCTTGTTGTGAGATTCACTAACAATAAGCAAGTCTTCATGATCTTTGGCATCGGGCTGCGTGATAAAGTTATAAAGCAAGTCGAACTCTTCATCACTAATTTTAAACGAAGAATATACCGTGCTGATAAACTCAAATTCCTGCTCATCAACTTCATTGGACGCATAGATGTATTCAATCAAACGCGATAGTACCAATACTTTCTGCTTTTGAGAAAGTGCTTCATTAATTTGCTCACATATCACTAGTACCTTGACCGAACTTACAGCGGTGCGCTTAATTTTTTTCTCCCCGGAACTGCTGTTGTCATATGTTTTAAGGAAATAATCATACAACTCGAGGTATTCATTTACCTGCTCGCTGTTGAGTGTTTGTTTTAAAAATAAGGCAACCGTATTTCTACTGGCCGAACCATCAATTTCATTGGGTTTGCCGATGATGGCGAACAGTTGAATCAGGGCCTTAAGTATCTTATCACTCATTATGTTTAGATGTAAAGAATTGAAGCATTATTCGCTTCCCTTTATTTGCTTTGTTTTTTTTGATTATCCTGTATAATGCTAATACTTGCCACAGCACCCGCCCTACACCCCGCGGGAATCGGCTGCCTAAGCGGTATCATGTTAAAATTTATTTTATCGCCAAGTTGGTAGTTTGGAGGCAATCCCCCGGAAGGCATGATATATTGATACGGCAAGGTAGTAGATGAGACTTTATTCAACTTAATCAATACAGGACAGCTTTTGCTGCCTTTCACAAACTTTCCGCGATAAACAACCTCTTGCGCTTTTAATGGAAGTTGCATAAGTGCAAAAACAAGCGCTATGTTGATGAATATCCTGCAATTCATTGATGGAGTATACAGTTACTCTGCTGAAATCAGCAGGTGATTTTTTAAGTTAACATATATCAAGAACAAGCTAGGCACAGGCGCTCAAGTTTACAATCCTGTAGATGCTTGACTGCTTCTACAAGTCTAGCAACTATTTGATGATGCTTGCCCTTACTTTTCCAACAGCAGCTGCCAATTTATTCAGAAAATCTTTATTAGAAGCATCTTCTGTTTTCATTGAATCATACAACTTATTGAGTTCATAAATTTGATCTATCAATGGCTTGAATGCTTTCTCCTTTTCATACTCCTTAAGCAAACTTACTAAACTGGCAAGATGTCTTTTTTGCTCGAATATTTTACCAAATAACATTGCATTTTTATCGTTTTTAGCTTCATCCTTAATTAACATGAGCGTAATATACTGGCTTTCAATCCAACTTCCGGTGAGCATCTGTGTTGCTGCTAATGCACGTTCATTGTTACGCATGTAATTGTCCACTTCATAGTATGCTTCATCAATTACTTTCTTCAAAGAATCTTTATTTTCGCTGTTTTGAGACAATCTATTTCCCACTACTTTATCAAAAGTTTCGGCAAGGTCTAACGACTTGGCCAAGTTTCTGCTTGTATTCAAATAGGGCTTTACCATGGCAAATTGTTCATTGGTGGTTAAGTAAGCCATATCAACAGAATACACCCCAAAGTTGAGCGCTTTTTGCAATGATGTGTTGTACTTGTTCTCATTTTCAATCGCGTTAAGCACCTCCTTATTAAAGGCAATTCCTGCCTGTGGCAGCGCATCTACTAATTCCATTGGAGAAGGGATGTTGGCCGTAAGGTAATGAAACTTGAATTCAACCATTTCATCAACTGAACCTTCAGGTGATTGAGGGGCAGTTGTTTCAGCAGGTATTGAATCATTTGTTTGTGCAGGTTTTTCAGTATTACCACCGCATGACATGAGTGCCATAGTGCTAACTGTGATGCCGAGTGCCAAAAATTTAAATGTATGCTTCATATAAGTGTTTATTGTATAAATGAGATAAGATTAAAATTAACTTTTACAATTGACTGATAGTCTTGACCTGCTTCTTGCATATCACCATCGTCTTCGTTATAATGCCAATTGATAGTGACTTTCCCAGAACCATTTTTCTCAATCATTTCAAGCTTTTTGAATAAGTCGATGACACACTTTGCAGAGCTCGTATTGAAATAGTCGAGCTGAACATCCAAAGTAGTATTTGCAGCTGGGGCAGTAATATACTGATCGAGCCATTCGAACATACCCACGTAAAATAATTTGGAGTTTTCAGGTATCGACTTGCCTTTCATTTCAAATTTTCCGGTGCTAGGATCAAATTGAACGTAAGGTGTTTTAGATGATTGTTCTAACGAGAATAATTGCATAAACAGTTGTTTTATGAATTCAAATGTATATTAATTTTCATTAAAAAAAAATATTGATAGCTATACGAAAGTTTTTAAAACGATTTAAAATAATGTGTGGGATTATTGGTTATATAACAAATAGAAATTCATTAAATAAAAATTTATATGAACAAAAATTTAATAAATATTTCAAC
>JALRAS010000053.1 GCA_023262495.1 Bacteroidia bacterium
GCTCAACAAGTTTTAAACCACCGAGTGTTAATAGCAATGGGGTTAAATCGGTGCAATTGTCATCACAGGAACCTCAGATATATTGATAATTTCTTGCGCCAAACTGCTCACAAAATAAGGGGTATTGCTTATTTCTTGTTGTGTCATCAACATAATCACATCGCCATCAATTTTTCTGGCATAATCAGAAATAATTTCCCCCAAAGATTCGTATCCCAAAGCACACTTGATAATCTCTGCAGTGTGTTTTACCTTACTGTTTTCGATTACCCTTTTTACTTCAACCAATTGCTGCCCCAATCTGTTAATTAAAAACTCATCGGCATCAAACACCACCGAAACAATATGAATAATAATTTCCGGATTAAATTTAGCCATAGCCAACGCGCGATTCAATTTATCTTTGGCATCCTTCGACAAATCTACCGGCAGTATAATGTTTTTAAATTTAACCAAGTTGCTGTAGTGATTAGAAGCAAGCACAGGAACAGGACTACTGCGCATAATGCGTAACGTGTTGGATCCTAAAAATCTATTTTTAAAATCGTCTGCCGAATTGCACCCCATAATAATCATTATGGCATTCAATGAAGCAGCCTTCTCTAGGATTCGATCATATACCTTGCCTTGCTCTATAAATAATTCTTGATTATTGTTGCCAAGATTTTCGAGGAGAGTAATGATGCTTGATTTAAACTTCTTATGTACTTGATTTATTGCCGTCTGATGCTGCTTGGAGCGAAATGCAGGACTTGTTTCGCCCACCTCAAACACATAAAGAAAATTCAACCTAACAGAAATACTTTGCGCGACAACAGCAGCATACTTAACCGCCCGAAAAGACTGTTCAGAGAAATCGATTGGTATTAAAATGTTATTATTTGGGTGTGGCATACAAAAAATAGGTATTTTTGATTCGAAGCAAATACAATTGCAATCACAAATTAAATAAATAATATTCAAAGATTAAGCATGAACCGAATTCCTGACTCCGAATTGATTATTAATCCTGATGGCAGCATCTTCCATCTTCACTTGCAACCACATCAAATTAGCGATACCATTCTGTTGGTTGGCGATCCCTCAAGAGTTGATATGATTTCGAAGCATTTTGACAGCATTGAACATAAGGTCCAAAATCGTGAATTTGCAACCCACACTGGCTACTTTAACAATAAAAGAATTTCGGTTGTAA
Source organism: Bacteroidia bacterium (assembly GCA_023262495.1). Lineage (GTDB taxonomy): Bacteria > Bacteroidota > Bacteroidia > UBA4408 > UBA4408 > CAIKXD01. The sequence goes on from JALRAS010000053.1 coordinate 1,196, forward strand.
GCACCGGAATAGGCACTGATAATATTGATATTGTAATCAATGAGCTTGATGCGCTTGTTAATATCGATCTGAATGAAAGGGTAGTTAAGGAAGACCAATCAAGACTTAATTTAATTAGAATAGGCACTTCGGGCGCATTGCAAGAAGATATTGATGTAGACTCTTTTGTGCTCTCGGAGTATGGTTTGGGTATGGATGGGCTCCTGCATTTTTACAATCATCATTTTCCAACGGAACAACCCATACTAAATGCCTTCCTGGAGCAAACCGGTTGGTCATTACCACTCAACACTCCATATCTTGTTCAAGGGAGTTCAGAATTGTTTGATTTGTTAAAAGATGGCATGCACACAGGAATTACCGCAACGGCATGCGGTTTTTATGGACCACAAGGCAGGCGCTTGAGAATGGATATGGCTATACCTAGTATAAATGAAAAACTAACTGCCTTCAGGTTTCATCAACACAGGATTACCAACTTCGAGATGGAAACTTCTGCCCTGTTTGGGTTGAGTAAACTGCTAGGGCATCATGCAATTACCGCCTGCGCTATCATTGCCAACCGTATAAAAAAACAATACAGCAAAGATTATAAAGTTACTGTTGATAAGTTGGTTAAAATAATATTGGAAAGACTCACAGAATAAAATCTTATTCCTTTGATATTTACGCTTGAAAACAATGACTGCCGGGATTGAATGCGGTCAGGTAAAAATAAGTCATGAATACAAGCGAATTAAATGCATTGATCAGTTTATTAGACGACCCTGATGAAGTAATTTATGATCAAATAAGCGGGCAAATACTTTCTCAGGGAGCCAAAATTGTTGCCGATTTAGAGTTGGCATGGGAAAATAGTAAAAGTGTATTGCAACAGCAGCGCATTGAGAACCTCATCCAAAAAATTCAATTTTCGGCTACATCTGATGCGCTTACACATTGGATAGAAACAGGCGGCAGCAATCTGCTTGAAGGCGCTCTCATTGTTGCCCGCTATCAATTTCCCGATTTAAATGAAAAGAAATTATACGGTTACATCGATCAGCTAAAGCAAGATATATGGCTCGAATTGAATCCTAATTTAACGGCCCTTGAGCAAGTTAGAGTAATCAATCATATTTTGTTTGAGGTGCACCAATTTGTTGGTAACACCAACGATTTTCATCACCCAAACAATTCATTTATAAACATGGTTCTCGAAAGTAAAAGAGGGAATCCGCTTTCACTTTCTATCATTTACGCAATTTTAGCTCAAAAACTGAGCATGCCTATTTATGGCGTTAATCTCCCGCAACACTTTATTTTGGCATATATGGGAGGAGAAAATACATTCGGACTTTATGACTTGGATAAAAATAAGGAAGTATTATTCTACATTAACGCCTTTAGCAAAGGCACCATATTCAACAGAAACGAAGTTGAGTCGTATCTTCAACAACTCAATCTTAAGGCCAACGAAAATTATTTTTACCCCTGCAACAATATCGAAATGATTAAAAGAATGATCAATAATTTGATTTTTTCTTTCGAAAAAATGGGGAATGAGAAAAAAAGCAATGATATGAAACTACTCATCAAGAGCTTTAAAAACTAAACTATTGATGCTTTTTCCAAAAAAAAACACTCCTCGTTGGTTAATTTTCATCATTGATATAAGCATTTGCTTGTTTGCGATTTTTCTTTCCTACATGTTGCGGTTTAACTTTCATATACCGCCTGTCGACCTCAAAGATTTACCCACTGTAGTAAGTATTATTCTCAGCGTAAGAATACTATCCTTTAGCATCGGTAAAACCTATGCAGGTATCATTCGCTACACGAGTTCAAAGGATGCACAAAGAATCTTCATTGTAATTTCGATTGGTTCACTTACACTAGCAGCGATTGATGTTTGCTCTTATGCCTACGCTGCAAAGATTATTATTCCAACCTCTATCATCATCATCGACTATATTGTAACTGTATTTCTTTTAGTGTCATTGAGAACGCTGGTTAAGGTGCTTTATTATGAATTAAAAAATCCCAAGCGAGACAAAACTAAGGTAATTGTATATGGTGCCGGAGAGGCCGGTGTAATTACTTTACGTACCCTCGACAAAGATGCAGGAACAAAATATAAAGTAGTTGCATTCATTGATGATGATCGTAAAAAGAAAGGAAAGAAAATTGAAGGTGTAAGAATTCATCATACCGATGAGCTTGATGATTTATTGAAAAATTCTGATATATCTTTCATTATCATTTCCACTGTACATATCCCTACCTCAAAAAAGCAGATGGTAGTTGAAAAATGCCTCAGCTACAATACCAGGGTGTTGAATGTGCCGCCTATTTCGAGTTGGATAAACGGACAACTCAGTTTTAAACAAATCAAGAAGGTAAAAATTGAAGATTTGTTGGAACGTGATGAAATAGTGCTCGACAAGGAAAAAACATATGCCCAATTGCATAATAAAATAATTTTAGTAACCGGGGCAGCAGGTTCAATAGGTAGTGAGATAGTTAGACAGATCATTCATTTCAATCCTCAAAAAATTATCCTACTTGACCAGGCAGAAAGTGCCATCTATGATCTTGTTAATGAGTTGAAAGAGTTCAAACAAACATCATTTGAAGAGGTTATTGCAGATATACGCAATAATCAAAGAATGGAGAATGTATTTAAGCACTTTAAGCCGCAAATAGTTTATCATGCAGCCGCTTACAAACATGTTCCATTAATGGAGATGAATCCTTCAGAGGCCGTTTCTACCAATGTTGGCGGAACCAAAATTGTTGCCGACCTTGCAGTGAAATATGCTGTGGAAAAGTTTGTATTTGTTTCAACCGACAAAGCGGTAAATCCTACAAGCGTGATGGGCGCGTCTAAGCGTGCTGCAGAAATTTATATTCAATCGCTTGGAATAACCACAAAAACAAAATTTATTACCACTCGTTTTGGCAACGTGCTTGGATCAAATGGATCAGTGATTCCATTGTTCAAAAAACAAATTGAAAAAGGTGGTCCAATTACCATCACTCACCCCGAAATTACCAGGTACTTTATGACCATACCTGAAGCTTGCCAACTTGTTTTGGAAGCCGGGTGTATGGGCAATGGCAGCGAAATATTTATATTCGATATGGGTAAGTCGGTAAAAATTGTTGACCTCGCCATCAAAATGATCCGCCTGAGCGGGCTAACGGTTGGTAAAGACATTGAAATTGTGTACACAGGCTTGAGACCCGGGGAAAAACTATATGAGGAGTTGCTCAATAACGCTGAAAATACTTTGCCAACGCATAACAAACACATTATGATTGCTAAAGTTCAACCTTATAATTTTGAAAATATTAAACCCGAGGTCCTCAAATTAATTGAGCTATTTGAAACCCAAGACAATATTAAAATTGTAAAACAACTTAAAAGCATTGTACCCGAATACATCAGCAATAACTCTATTTATGAGAGTTTAGATGAGTAGGTATACTCACAAAATTGATTGCCCCAACGTATACAAAACAAATTTGTCTTCAAGTTTTTTAAGAAAAAAAAGTTCAATTAATAAAAAACAATTAAGTTTGTTGCTATAATCTTTAAATCTAAAAAGAATTTATATACATATATTGATTCATGAAAAGAAACACATTTAGATGGCTGATGCTTACCTTATTTTTTGTTCAATACATGCAAAGCGAGGTCAATGCGCAGTGTAACAATATTTTCCAATTTAGTGTAAACACCACCCCTGCCACTTGCTTAACAGCCGATGGAAATATTGGTATTGCCAATGTAGTTGGCGGAAGCGGCAACTATACTTTCTCCTTAAATAATGGTCCTTCTGTTGGGCCGGCAGTTCCACCTAATAACCATGCTTTTCCAAACCTTTCTGCAGGTGTCTACTCCATCACCATCTCTGACGGAACTTGTGACACAACTGTAACGGCTACCATATCTTTAACCGGTGGTATCAACTCGGCAAGTGCAGTAGTTACCCCTACCTCATGCACCGGAAATACGGGCAGTATTACAGTAAACTACCTACCTGCCGCCATCAATGTTGTAACCTATACACTCACACCAAGTGCTGCTAGTAATGCAACCGGAGTGTTCAGTAATTTAGCAGCAGGCACCTACAATGTAATTCTTCAAGATGTAAACGGCTGCCCCTACTCACTTAATAACATTACTATAGCTGCTCCTGCCACCATTACAGATGTTGCTGTGGTTGTAACTCCAATTGTTTGCAGAGGAGCTTTGGGGGTAATTACGGTAACAGGGGTTACCGGTGGAACACCCCCGTATCAATATCAACTAGACAATAATCCACCATCGGGAGCAACTGTATTTAGTAATGTTTTAGAAGGTGTGCATACCATCAAAGTAATCGACAACAATGGTTGCATATTTAATAAAGGAGTATTTATGACAGGTAGCTCAACCCAGCTTACCGACTGTAATGCCGGTCGTGATACTACTATTTTCTTTGGTGAGAATGCCCAATTAAACGCAATCAAAGGAGTTGGCAGTAGATTCTTTTGGGACCCGGGAACTTCTTTAAGTGATAGCACTATACTGAATCCTATTGCTTTTCCAACAGCAACCACCACTTATACATTTACTACAAAAACACCTGCAGGATGCAGTTGTGTTGATTATGTAACAGTAAGGGTAATTCCGCTTATAAAAATTCCAAATACCTTTACTCCAAATCAAGATGGCACTAATGATATTTGGATTATCAGCAACACAGAATTATATGATGATGTAGACCTAACTGTTTTTAACCGTTGGGGCGACAGGGTATACTTTGTAAAAGATTACAAACCCGGAAATGAGTGGGATGGTGGATCATTGCCTGAAGCAACATATTATTATGTACTTAGATTTAAATATCCCAATACTGATGAAAGGTTTGAATACACCGGAGGTATCACCATTATAAGATGATGAGTAACCAGAAATATAATATTATGACCCGCAAGAAAAATTACGCGTTGTCGCTGCTTTTTGCTTTTTACTTATTACACAGCAATGATCTCTTGGCTCAGCAACCAAGCCAATATACACAATATATATTCAATTATTTTGGAATCAACCCGGCAGCAGGTGGCTCAACAAAATGTTTACAATTAAAAGCCGGTTATCGCAGACAATGGTTGGGCTTTGAATCTGCACCGGTGCAACAATTTGCAAGTGCATGTGGCATCCTAAAAAACAGAAAGCCCTATGTTAAAACTAAACATGTGATTGGATTCTACCAGGAACAAGACAAAACAGGAAGCACTGGTCCAACCGGACGCAACTCATTCAATTTGAACTACTCCATTCATGTCCCACTCAGTAGTGATTTTTACATGTCGGCAGGGTTACATGCAGGCCTTATTCAATTTACCTTTTTGAGAGACAACGTTACACTCACCAACAATAATGATGATGCCATTGCTGCATCCAAGAGAGTTATTATTTACCCTGATATCAACCCAGGTGTCATGATTTACAATCCTAAATTTTTTATAGGATATTCGATGAAATACGCCATACAAAGGCCGCTTGATGCTGTTTATGGATTTAGCAGTTCACTTCAACGAACACATTTTATCACCACAGGAGCAAGTATCAACGGAGCTCGCAGAGAAATTTCATACTTGCCTTCTATTAATTTAAAACTTGGAGGTGGTGGGTCTCCGCTTGGTTTAGATGTGGGCTTTTTAATTGATTATTTGGATGTATTTAGATGGGGGGTGGTTTATCGTAAATCCGATGCAGTTTGCGCAATTGTGCAGTTCAGAATGAAAAAAATACAAGTAGGTTATGCTTTCGATTATGTTACATCCCGAATGCGTGTAGGTGCTGCCAATTCACATGAGATCATGATTGGGTATAGATTATGCCGAAACAATGAAGGAGGAATTGTAGATGAAGGCCGTTGCTATGCTTACGATTAACTATTGTTGTGCCAAACTCCTATAATTAAGTTTGGGCCGCTGCGCATGATCAGATGCAATCGATAAATACTTATATGAATTTAATTATTTAGAACATCTTTCCACAACTAATATTTGTGTTTAGGTAGCTGATTTCTCCTTGAGGACATATTTGAAATTATACATCATGCTCAGTTTCACTTTTATTGGGGTATTGATTTATATTTTCACTTCATCATTTTTTTCCTCATACAAATTCAGAGCTCAAGAATTTTTTCGGCAAAACGCAATTGATAGACTTGAGTTTGCACCCGGCCATCCTCAAGTAACAATTGAGGCACTAGAACAGTTGCGATGTTTTCCGGCTGCTCAATACCGTGAGCATCATCAATTACTTCCCAACTTTCCTTGGATGGATCCTGTGCACCTAAGTGGCCTTTTACAGCCTGGTTACAGAGTAAGCGAATGTGTAAAACTATCGGTTCAATTGCAAGCCGAATTGGCAAGCAATTGGCACTATTACTTTTTGGTAAACAGCAATATTAAAGCACACAAAGGATATGCCGATACTAATAATTTTGAAGGAGCGTGGGTCAGTTATGCCAACCTTCACCCCGAATTACCTACTGCAGCCATTTCATTTTGGGCGCAAGTAAATCCTATGAACAGCGGCAAAGAATGCAATAAAAAGAACGCCTTTATTGTGAGCGAAGATTTGCCCGAATACTGCTACATTCAAAATCAAAAAGGTGATGTGGTGCAAAGAAATTTCATCAGTCCAATAATTCCTATAAGTGAATTGCAATGCGATTTTAAAACACAATCGATGTATGTTGATTCTCTTTTGAGCGCAATGAAAAGACCACTGCAAATGATCAATGAAAACGGTGAAGTATTTCGATTATATGAAGAAAAGGTATTGAATGCTGACAAGCGCCTTGTGCAACATAAAAAGAAATATGCTGATTTAAATTTCAATCAATTTCAAGCTGTTTTGAGAATGGAAAGAGAGCTGGCATTTAAAAATGCTTTCATGCAAAAGCCGGCCCTGTCAAATTGCATGTATTCGGTATTTGCCATTGATGGACAAAATGATTACCGGCATGATTACGCAATTATGCGCAAAATTAATTCGAAAATAAATAATCAATATTATGCAACCCCTGATTTTTATCCACGCTATCCATACAATTGGAGAGATTGGCAAGGGCCATGGCACGGACTCAAATGGTTGGAAATTGCGCGTGAAACAGAAATAAAATTGGGAGATCAACTTTTCTCCCCCTTTGTAGCTGCCGGTTGGGATAGCATTGAGGTAAATAATATAAGACCTGCGCAATGGCTCGGCTTACTAAAAATTTTAGGTGCATTAGGTGCTGAATTTTACTACACAGGATTTTTTAATTTAGGCAAACCCTTTGCTATTCCTAAAAATTATATTTGGCAGGCGGCTATGCCCTCTTATGCGCAAGGTGTAACAAGTTTTTATGAAGATATCCTCAGAAATAGTAAAATTATTGGCGAAGATTTAATTCAATATCCCGAGTACGATGTCCCGACTGTAATTAGAAAAAGTAATGTACAAAGAAAATGGATTATCGCTTGCTCATGGCAAACCGGCTCCAACCGAAATGAGGGAGTATCAGAATACAAACTTGTTGATGTTAATTTAGGACACAAGCAAATAAAACTTAAGGCAAGAAGGCAAGGAAGCGTTTATGTGTACAGCGAAGAAAACACCTCTCCCATTTGCTACCAACTCGATGCCTGGCATGAATACAAACATCCATGGCATTGGCGTAAGAACATCATTTTAGATGCAGAATTATATGCCAATCAAATTAATACCTACAATTACGTAGACAATGATTTTAGCGAAGCTATTTCAGCTGCCCTAATCACAAATGAGCTAACTCTACCATTTAAATTTCATGGCTTGCCAAGCAAAATTACTAGCGTGCAACTTAGGGTTAAATCTGCTGTGCCAAACACCCAAGTAGAGCTCTATATTGATGATGATCATGTAGGAGCATATCGCCTGCAAAATGGAAGTCAATTCACAGATATTACCATCAAGTTACAGCAAGCAGGTATGAACTTAAAAAATGGTTGGCACCGTATACGTATCCAAACAAATAAACCGGCACTATTGCTTGATCGTATAGAACTTGTATTGAACTCGAATAATTGATTAGAAAAAAAACGGATAAAAACGTCCTGAATTAAATTCATAAGTAGGCATAGGCACTTTCAAAAATCCTATCGTTTTTAAAATACTTTGCAATAATTTATTTTTTGTTTTGATACGCCACAAGTTGATATCGAGGGAAGCATAAAACTCTCGTTCGCGCTTAACTATGCTGTAATCGTAACTCACCCCCATACTTTGCCAAATATTATCGTTTCCGCCATACATGCCTTTTGCACCATAACCAAAAGATACAGCTAGCCAAGGGGGTAGTGTTTTACAAGATACAAAAATATCAGCAGGTGTAATTGATAACCAATAGGTTTGACCATTGTAATCTTTCATCAACCTTTGCGCAAATCCGCTACCCAACACATTGGGTCGTGATGATGCATAAGGTGAGGCCTGCGCACTGAATTTCAACATCATGATTTGCTTATCAAAAAGCTGTTGCTGACTGGCTGCTAAAAGATAACCTGCTGTATTGGCTGCCATGTCGCCCATAGAAAATCCCCAACCTCTAGAAAAACCATCTAGCACCTCTATACCGGATAAAAAAACAAATCCCAATGAAGCCCCCAACCATATGCGCTTAGTTTGCCGCACACCGGCCCATTTCATTGTTTCCATTCCAATTAATCCCAGGTAATAGCCAGAGAATGCATGTCCCATTTTATCTACTTGCAACCATTCCTCAGCATCATTAAAAAAATGGAAATGATCTCGAGGATCATCCTTATACCAAAGTTCATTCAAGCCAATCATGCTTGCCGCAAAAACACTTGTTTCTATGGCTAATGCAGTTCTTAACCTGTTCTTCTTGAAGACAATGCTATCAGAAGATTGTGCATACGCATGAGTCATTGCAATTAAGAACACAGCAATTGATTTCAACGATTTTATTGTACAAACTTTCATACGTTAGTTGCTGATTAATTTTTTTTATACTTTTATACCTTCATTCAAATCAACACAAATGTCAAAAAATTATCTAAAATCCTTTGCAATGATAGTACTTTTCATCATTGCTTTTTCAAAGGTTAAAGCTCAAGAAGGCTTACCAATATACATGACTGAGGAAGAACTGCAGCAAATGCCATTTCTCAACTACAATTATAATACTGGTAGATCCCTAACCACCCCTCCTACCCTTCCTATAAGAACGGCAGGTGAGTGGGAAGAAGTACAAACACTATTGATTACTTGGACAGGATTTCCAACCATATTAACGCAAATTGTGAATGCAGCCCAAGAGGAATGCGAAGTACTAATTACCTGTGCTGACTCCAATCAAGTTAAAAACACACTCACAAGTGCAGGTGTTCCTCTAACAAACATAAGATATTTAGAAGTTGGATTCAACAGTATATGGCAACGCGACTATAGCGCACATACCGCATACTTAAATGATGTTGACTCTTTGGTAATGACAGAGTGGATCTACAATCGTCCCACCAGACCTTTGGATGATGCCATGCCGGTTGAACAAATGAATTATAAGGGGATTACCCTATACAGCACAACACAGGCTCCAAACGACCTTGTAAACACAGGTGGAAATTGGATGGTAGACGGATTCGGAACTGCCTTTGCCTCCAAACTTATTTTAGAAGAAAATCAAGCTGGAAATGCCTATAATGTAACAGCTAAAACTGAAGCTGATGTTGATAGTATCGTGAAGAAGTTTCATGGAGTTAACAGATATATCAAAATGGATGCATTGCCATATGATGGAATTAATCATATTGACATGCACATGAAATTACTGGACGAGGAGACTTTGCTTGTTGGTGAGTTCCCACAGGGGATATCAGATGGTCCTCAAATTGAAGCCAACCTGCAATATGTGTTGAGTAATTTCAACTCAGTATACGGTACTCCCTACAAGGTAATTAGAATTCCTATGCCTTCGAGCACATCAGGTGCTTATCCAGGTTCTCCATTTGGAAATGGATCTTACAGAACATTCACCAATAGTGTGTTTATCAATAAAACATTAATTGTTCCGTATTTTCGTCAACAATTTGACACAACTGCTGAAAGAATATACAAGACTGCATTGCCCGGATATAAAATTGTTGGGATTGATTGTGATAATTCAGGCGCCAACATTATTTCACAGAGCGGAGCAATTCATTGTATAACCAATACAATAGGCGTAAATAATCCGTTACTAATCAGTCATCAGCCACTCCCAAATACCAATGATTCAACCAATCCTTATCAGGTAGATGCGCTGGTTAAACATAAAAGCGGTATCGCCAATGCCTATGTATTTTACACTACCGATACTGCCTTGGGTTTTCAATCGGTACCTATGACCTTGACGAATGCAGCCAATGATACTTGGACAGGGTTTATCCCCGCTCAACCCGGTGGATCAACTGTATATTATTATATAGATGCAACCGCCAATTCAGGAAAGCATCAAGTAAGACCCATCACCGCCCCCGATGGTTTTTGGAAATTTAATGTTGGTTTAACTACCGCCATTAGTTCCTTAGCAAACAATTTTCAAATCAAAGATATCTTTCCAAATCCTGGAAACGCTATCTCTTGCATTCCTGTTGTAAGCAATATTAGTACGCAGCTAAATGTAACGATGTATGATGTAGCAGGCAGAGTAGTAAGAGAATTATTTAATGGAAACATGCAAAGTGGCACCAAAAACCTTTTTGTGAATTGCGCTGATTTTGAGGCTGGTGTTTACCATTTAGTGTTTACCACCGAAAACGGTCAATACTCTAAAAAACTATGCATTAAATAGCGGAAAAGCTGTTTAACACGCTTGCTTTAGCATATGTATAAAATAATTAAGTGGTTTCTTTTTAAACTGAATCCTGAGCGTGCTCATCACTTTACAGTAGGAATTTTTAAAATACTATTTAGTATTCCAGGATTTTCAGCCATTTGTAAACGTATTTTCGTTCCCAAAAATATCAGTAATGGGGTGCATGTATTTGGGTTGCATTTTAGTAATCCCGTTGGCCTTGCAGCCGGTTTTGACAAGGATGCAAAACTGTATGAAGAGCTCTCACATTTTGGTTTTGGTTTTATTGAAATTGGAACAGTTACTCCTTTGGCACAGCCTGGTAATGAAAAGCCAAGAATGTTTAGATTGCCCAAAGATGAAGCCCTTTTAAACAGAATGGGGTTTAATAATGAAGGCGCCACTGCTGCTGCCCAAAGATTAAGAAATAGAAAATCCACTTTAATCATTGGAGGAAACATTGGTAAAAATAAAAACACACCTAATGAGCAGGCTGGCGAGGATTATATCAAATGTTACAAAGCCCTTTATGATGTGGTAGATTATTTTGTTGTAAATGTGAGCTCTCCGAACACACCCAATTTACGTGATTTGCAGGATAAAGAGCCACTTACGGCAATACTCTTACAATTGGTAGCCATCAATAATACCCAACCTAAACCCAAGCCAATCTTATTAAAGATTGCACCAGATCTTAGCGATAGTCAACTAGATGACATCATTGAAATTGTTGCGAAGACAAAAATACATGGGGTAATTGCAACTAATACGAGCATAGATAGAAACATCCTTGACAAAGAAAAAGCACATGCACTTACTTTGGGGGCCGGTGGTTTGAGCGGCAAGCCACTTTGTAAGAGATCAACGGAGGTCATTAAATATTTACATCAAAAATCAGGCGCTGCCTTCCCAATTATAGGTGTAGGGGGCATTCATCATGAAGAAGACGCTTTAGAAAAGATGAAGGCAGGAGCCACACTTGTGCAGTTATACACCGGTTTTATTTATGAGGGGCCAGCACTCATTAAGAGAATCAACAATAGGTTATTGAAGGAAAAACTAATCAATTAATTATGAACCAATCGATCAGTTTAATAGAATGTCCGCGCGATGCCATGCAAGGATTGCATGATTTTATTCCAACCAATTTAAAAGCCGAGTACATCAATCAGCTGTTAAAGGTTGGATTCGACACCATTGATTTCGGAAGTTTTGTTTCGCCAAAAGCTATTCCTCAACTCAGAGATACAGCTGAAGTGCTCAATATGCTTCATCTGAATGACAAGCATTCAAAACTGTTGGCCATCATTGCCAACACGCGCGGAGCAGCTGATGCATGTCACTTTGAAGAGATAGATTTCTTGGGCTTTCCGTTCTCTATTTCAGAAACTTTTCAGATGCGAAATACCAACTCAAGCATTCAGGAATCGCTGATCAGGGTTGATGAAATTCAAAACCTTTGCGTAAAACACAATAAAAAATTGGTCATCTATATTTCAATGGCATTTGGCAATCCATACGGTGATGCCTGGAACGGAGATATTGCCATTGAATATACAACCCAACTCCATCAAAAAGGCATTCGTATTTTTGCCATGTCCGATACTATTGGTTCTTCAAACCGCGAAAATATTACCGACCTTTTTTCCAAAGTAATTCCTGCATTTAAAGATTGTGAAATTGGTGCGCATTTGCACTCAACACCTGAAACTCGAACAGAAAAAATTGATGCTGCCTTTCGGGCAGGATGCAGAAGATTTGATGCCGCTATTCATGGTATTGGTGGTTGCCCCATGGCAAAAGATGAACTCACAGGAAACCTGGCCACTGAGAGCGTAATCGATTATTTCAATTCACAAAAAATCAATTTGGGATTAAACCAACATGAACTTGATGCCGCTTATGAAAAGGCATCATTGGTGTTTAAACAATAACTGTCGGGGGCAGAAACAATACCAAAACTCGTTGGCTTTTGATCAACATTACGGTATGGTTTACCGAATATTTCTTTTTCTGTTCTTCTCGTAGTCCTCGAAAATAAATTCACCCAAACCTTTCAAGCCGGAGTAAAATGCTTTCCCGCTGTTTGCTTCCGTAAACTCCTTCACAAACTGCTGTAGATAAGGATCATTAGCAATCATAAAGGTAGTTATTTGTATCTTCATTCTTTTACAGGCAGCAGCCATATTCAGGCATTTGTTTACAATGCGCCTGTCAAGTCCAAAACTATTTTGATAATAACTACCGTCAGTCTCTTTCAAGCATGATGGCTTACCATCGGTAATCATAAATATTTGCTTGTTTTTATTTTTCTTTCTTCTCAATAAATCCATCGCCAATTCTAGGCCTGCTACTGTATTAGTGTGATAAGGGCCTACCTGTAAATAAGGCAAATCCTTCACCTGAATTTGCCAAGCATCATTCCCAAACACAATAATATCAAGCGTATCTTTTGGATATTTCCTTTTAATCATCTCAGCCATTGCCATCGCCACTTTCTTACTTGGTGTAATTCGATCTTCACCATATAAAATCATGCTATGTGAAATATCAATCATAAGCACGGTACTAGATTGCGACATGTGCTCGTGTTCAGCAATTTGCAAATCATTTTCGGTAAGATACAAGTCGAGCGAGCCATTATTAATTTGTGCATTTCTGATTGACTCGGTCATGTTGATTTGCTCAACACTATCTCCAAACTGAAAACTTCTTAAATCGGAGTTTTATGGTTGCCCTGCCCGCCCTTTTTTAACTTGCCAAATATTTGATCAAGCGCTGACTCTCTGATGCTTTGCTCAATTTTTGCAGTCATTGCAAAACCGGCACCTTGAGAATCATCTTTTAAATAACCCATTTTTTTCAGGTCATCAATAAAGTCATCCATGCTGTATTGCTCGTTGGTTATTTTATATTCTTCATCAACCTCTTTCAACCAATCTAAAGCTTCATTTACATTGCCCGAAGTATGCACAAGCATTTCTTTAAAGATATCAAACAACTGTCGAAAGGTTGACTTGCCCTCTTTATTGGGCTGATAATCGGAGATTCTAAAACCTATCATGACATGTATTTATTTTAAAACATAAAAAAACCACTTATGTTTTTGACTTAAGTGGTTCCATCGTTTTCAATTTAATTAAATTACAAACTAAACACCCTTGATATATTGAAGCCAATGCGCAAGCCCCAACTTTTTAATGAGGAGGTGGTGTAAGGTATAAACTGACTTTCAATCATGCCCTGTGAATTGGCTAAATGCACCTGAAATACGTGACCGCCTGTTTCAATATCTAAACCAAACGCAATAGGATTGTAATACAAGGTGTTGCCCGCTGCATCTTTTTGGGCTGCGTAATTGGTCGTTAAGCGATGGGTATATTCAAAAGTAAAAGCAGTTCGTTTGGTAATTTTAACGCGACCTACAAAACCTAAAGCAAACATATCGTTTTTGTCTAACGCACGCTCAACCAAGTTGAAGTGTATCATAGTTGGCGACAATTGTAGCGACAACCTATCGCCAAACTTTCGTGCAATCATGGCCTGAAAACAATAGCTCAATCGGTTGGTTGCTGGATCGTACTTGTTGTATCCATTAATCGATTGATTGGGGTCTTTTGCAGTGATGCAATAGCTTGCCGCCAACAGAGTAATGCTAAGCGGATTTTTATTATCAGTAGTTTGACGAAGCAAACGGTATTTTGCATATCCATCAACTGTTTTATCTATGTTAGTTCTTCCTATGCCAATGTTAAATCTTCCATCAAAACAATACTCAAGTCCCATTCTGATGCTGGCACCACCATCAAGTCCAAAAGCATTGGCACCACCCGAATTGATATCACCAAAACGATGAGAAATTCTATACTCCAATACTCTTTTACCTTGAGTTTCTATAGTATGCATGTTTACAAGACGAGTCCCCTTGAATGTAGCAAAAACAAATTCTTTTTCCTTTGGATTTTCTTCCATCATCAGTGAATTCAAGTCTTGAGCAAAAGCATCACATGACAGGATAAAACAGTAAAAAAAAGCAGCTAAAACGGTAAAGTTATTTTTCATATAAATTGATTGATATATGGTGGATATTAATTTTCAAATGTAATAAAATTTCAACATAATGTTGGTGCAGGCTGATGCAGCGATTTAATGGCATCAAATTAGTTCTGCAAATTGTTTAAATAAGTAGCGGCTATCGAGCGGCCCGGGCGCTGCCTCAGGATGATATTGCACGCTAAATACCGGCTTATTTTTAATTCTCAACCCCTCAATGGTTTGATCGTTTAAATTGACATGAGTAACCTCTACCTCTTTGTTGTTTTTAACTGCTTCAGCAGACACAGAAAATCCATGATTCTGAGAAGTAATTTCGCAATGTCCGGTAATTAAATTTTTTACCGGGTGGTTAATGCCTCGGTGTCCGTTCTTCATTTTGTATGTGGCAATTCCCGATGCCTCGGCCAACAATTGATGCCCCAAACAGATCCCAAACAATGGCTTTGCTGTTTGCAGTATTTCCTTGATGACTGTTACCTGATTGCTCATGGCAGCAGGATCTCCCGGACCATTACTTAAATGATAAGCTTGTGGCTGCCATTTTTCCATTTCTGATAAAGGCCCAGGTACATATTTTTCTGACAACACACCCTTTTGATTATCTTCTATAATTCTTTTATCAGCAATAGTAGTGAC
>JALRAS010000054.1 GCA_023262495.1 Bacteroidia bacterium
CATCACATCAGCTAATCAAATTGGCACATTGGCACATTGCTCAATTGGCACATTAAAATGGGGGCGGGGGCATAAGCTAATCAGCTAATCATCACATCAGCTAATCATCACATCATCACATCAGCTAATCAAATTGGCACATTAAAAAATGGGGGGCATTCACAATTCACAATTCAAGCATTCACAATTCACAATTCAAACATTCACAATTAAAAAATAAAACCTTGCGGTAAAAATACCATCCCCAATTATTACAAGATAGATGAAATAAAAGAATCGATAAACTATCCGCAATCTTCCCCTAAAGTAGTAAACCTGTTAATTTAATGTTAAATTTATCAACAGACTTGTTAAAAAAATGTGAAATTTATTTTGCTTTTAAGATTTATTGTTTTTAAATTAGCGAAAAATATCAGTTGAAAATATCATAAAAATCAAATTAGTATCAATATATAAACAATTAATTGTTAAGAAAAATTTACCTCAAAAGTTCAGCAAAATCAATGGCAATAAGAATTTCAAATACGTACATGACCGCTTATAAAAATATGGTTGATTCCTTTTCAATGCTCAAAAATGTCCCGAATTTCAGGTATTTCCTTACCGTTACATTGTTCTCTGCCTTGCTTTTAGTTAGTGTTTCAGATGTTGCAGCGCAACCTAATACATTTGCACCCGGGCCCACTGGCAACAAGGGTGAGCAGGCAGGCGATAAAGGTACCCAAGGCGGTTTTACCCCCGAACAAATTGCCGAATTACAAGATGCAAAAAATGTTTGGAAAACTGAACTAGCCGAAGAAAACAGCGAGGCAACTAACAAACTATTTGTCAACACTGATTCCTTATATGCAGTCTTCACTTCAATAAGAAAAACAAGTTTTTTAGATGCAGCCCATTATCAATACAAGATATATCCCTGCGCCATTTTAAATAAAGTATCAGGTCTTGATACCGCCCTGTCAGCATGTATTTTTCCTGTAAACAAGTATTATTTCAAGCTCATCATCAACCCTGATAAATTGACATCAACTTCTCAGGAAAACCTCAAATTGATCGATGATATCGCTGCCAATTACAAGTACAAAACTGCCGATGTTTTTAACTATTTGCTACCGCCACTTATTTTGCAAGATAACAAAAGAATGAAAGCTTCCGACTATGAAAAAATGATTACTCAGTTTTTTGGGAGCAACCCCGAGCTGATATTTTATTGTAGCAAAAAATTCATCAACATGATTGAGAAGAGAGAATTTGATAAAATGATGAAACTTCACCGACTATCATCAAATGTGATAGACATGAGGTACACTAATAAAGATGATGAAAAAAATAAGTTAACCAAATAATTAATTATAAACCAAAAATCAATGACAACCTATGAAGAAAATCAACAAAAAACCACATCCGGATTAAGCAAAAGTTGCAGTAGAAATTTTTCATACTGCACTAATCATCAATTAAATTAATAAATAATCAATAAAACAATTAAAAATGAAAAACAAAACAATTACAAACAAGGCAGGTAATTACCTTGGGAAGTTGCTTTTGGGTATTTCCATGATACTTCTCTTTGCTACAGATTCTGCAAGGGCACAGGCCTCGGGATACGCATTCTCAACCACCGCAGGTACTTACACTGAAATCACAGGCGGTACGGTGCTAGGTACAGGTGCGCTTGATGACGCCAGTTATCTGGTTCCACTTGGTCTTACATTCAATTACAACGGAACCAATTACACAAGTATCCGTGTATGTACCAATGGCTGGGCTTCCTTTACCAATCTTGGTACCACTAATTATGGTCCTTTGACAGTTTCAGGTAACATGTTGTGTCCATTAGGTCGTGACTTACAGGGCAACACCACTGGTAGCGACTTGCGTTATCAAACCATAGGAACTGAATGTATTATTCAGTGGAAAAGTTATAGAAGATATTTTGGAACTGGGCAAAACTTTAATTTTCAACTTAGGTTAAACTCAACAGGTAACACAATTAGATTCGTATACGGTACCATGGTTGCCAGCGGTTCAAATGCAGATTATGATGTTGGAATAAATGGGACTCTTGCTACAGACTTTAATTGCAGAACCAGTACAACTAGTTGGATAACAACTACTGCAGGTGCTACCAATGCTGCTAATATGACTATGTCACCAACTGTTTTCCCGCCAAGTGGTAGAATTTACACATTTACCCCTCCTTCATGCTCTGGTCCAGGTGGTTTGGCTGCTGCTATAACAGGTGGTGGTACAGGTGCTAATATTTCTTGGTCGGCCGCTCCCGGCCCTCCAGCCAATGGTTACCAATTTGCTGTAACCACCTCTGCTACCCCTCCGGGCACCGGTACTCCTTTTGCAGGTACCTCCACAGCTGTGGGAAGTTTAACACCTAATACTACCTATTGGCTTCACGTTCGTTCTGATTGTGGTTTAGGTGTGTTTAGTGGTTGGTCAACTTTGAGTTTCTTTACAGGGTATTGCGTACCAACAGGTTCAAGCGCAAATACGCAAATTACCAATGTAAGTATGACCGGTTTAACATCTTTAAACAATGCTTCAGGGTCTAATGTCGGTTATGGTAATTTTACCGCAGTTACACCAACTGTATCGCAGGCGGCAGGTCAACCAGTTAGTTTCACCATTACGCATGTGAGCGATCCAGGTGTGGCCATATATATTGACTGGAACAACGATCTTTCCTTTTCTGTGGCCGAACGTGTAGCCAACTCAGCAGCTTATGTGTTAGGTTCATATTCAGGTTCATTCAATGTGCCTGTGGCTCAAGCAGTAGGAAGCTACAGAATGCGTGTGGTAGCCGACTGGTTAGGCACTAACCCTGTTGCCTGCCCTGTTAACATAAATGGAGAAACTGAAGATTACACCTTTGTGGTAACCTTACCGCCATCTTGCGGATTACCTACAGGATTAACTGCTACACTTACCTCAGCAACGTCTGTAAACCTCTCATGGACAGCGCCTGTAACAGGTACTGTAGGTAATTATGAGTATGCTGTAACCACTTCTGCTGTTCCTCCTGGTTCAGGAACGATTAATGCCACAACCTCTGTTACAGGTGTAGCTGTGCTTGCCAACACCAGTTATTATTTGCATGTAAGAACCAATTGCGTTTCTCCAACATCAAATAGTCCTTGGGCTACATTTGGTCCTTTCTTTACAGGGTACTGTACTCCGGTGTCTACACAGGATCCTGCTCCTTCGGGGGATTTTATAGCTAATGTAACTACTACAGGTGGCTTAACCAACATCAATAATAGTTCAGGAACAGGTGTGCCATTCGGGTTTCAAAACTTTACAGGTATTTCATGCTCACAAATAGCAGGTGGTGCTATCAACTTCAGTGTATCAACCGGTGGTTTTGCACACAATAAAAGAATTTGGGTTGATTGGAACGATAACCTCGTATTTGATGCTTCCGAATTAATGTTTTCTTCAACAGCAGCAGCAGTTACGCATACAGGTACATTCAACGTTCCTGCATTGCAGGCCTTAGGTTCATACCGCATGCGTATCAAGTCTGTTGACGGTGGCCAACCTATCGATCCTTGTGACACATACTCATGGACAGAGTCTGAAGATTATACGCTAATTGTTGCCGTTCCACCAACCTGCTACCCTGTATCAGGTTTAAATATTACCGGATTGAGTCCAACTACAGTAAGTTTTGCTTGGACAGCTCCAACGCAAGGAAATGCACCGGTGGCTTATTACTATGAGGTGAGTACCTCAGCTACCCCTCCGGCATTGGGTACCGCAAATGGTACAGCTACCTCGGTAACCTTGGTGCCACACACACCAAACACACAAAATTATATTCACGTGCGTGTTGACTGCGATGGATTAGGTACCGATTACAGTACTTGGGTAACCTTACCGTTCTTCTCAGGATACTGTGAACCAACCGCTACTACTAATAATGCTACCTACTTTACCAATTGGACTACTACCGGTGCTGTAAGTAATATTAACAACAACTCAACCTTCTCAACTGCACCATCAGGTTATCAAGACTTCACAAGTTTATCTTTAACCGAATATCCGGGTGAGGAATTTGCTGTGCAGTTCACCATGACAGGTGGTACAGCCGGTGTAAACGTTTGGATTGATTGGAACAATGACCTCGATTTCAACGATGCCGGTGAATTTGCCATCGCATCCAATGGTTTCATTGCTTCAGGTACATATAACTCAGTAGTTACGGTGCCATTGACTCAAGCTCCGGGTTCATACCGTGTGCGCACAAGAGTTGATTGGAACAGTGGTAACCCTGCTTCCTGCGGAAACATAGCCAGAGGAGAGGCCGAAGATTATACGCTTACCGTAATCCCTAAGCCCGCTTGTAGCAGTGTATTAGGTGCTTTTGCCTCTACCTACACCACCTCAGTTGACTTACCTTTGGTATGTACCGGTCAAACAATTAACTTGTTGAGTGCACCTGATGTGCCAATTGCCACAGGTATCACCTTCCAATTGCAGTTCTCAGCAAATATTGGTGGTCCGTATGCCAATGTTGGTGCTGCGCAAGCTACTAATGATTTTTCTGTAGCATCACCTTCATCAGGTTACTATCGTATTCAGGTTCTTTGTTCAGGTACTCCGCTTGCGGGTGTTACATGGACACCGGTAGCCGTTTCTATCAGTAACCCTGCTATTACCACTACCACTCCGGCAACCCGTTGCGGCAATGGTACGCTTACACTTTCGGCTACCAATTCTCCTGCTTTGTCAACCATTACTTGGTACCAAACAGCAGTAGGTGGTATTCCTTTAGCTACAGGTGCAAATTTTACTACTCCTGTGTTAAGTGCCACTACTTCATACTATGTGCAAGCCGAAAACCAAGTGCCTAATGCACAAATCGGAACCGGTGTGTCAGTAAATACTACTACCGGTCAAACGCCATTCTCATCGTTTTATGAAGGCGTGCGCATGATGTACCTCATCAGAAAATCAGAGTTGCAAGCTTCAGGTTTGGTTGCTAGCAATTTAACTTCATTAGCTTTCAATGTGTCGTCAACCGGTGTATATGGTCAAAACAATTTCCAAATCCGCATGGCACATACCACAGCTTTGAACCTTAACCTAGGATTTGCCACCCCTAACAGTGGATTTACTACTGTATTTGCACCAGCTACCGTACCGCCACCTGCCACAGGTTTGCGCGTATTTAATTTAATTGCCGGTGCCTTTGATTGGAATGGCGATGATAACCTCATCATTGAAATTTGTCACGAAAATGACCCTACCAATGTAATTCCTATTGGATACGGTACCAACTCAGGTGTAACTGGTAGTTTCCTTACTTTTAATGCAACTTACGGCAGATATTTAGATAATGGTCCAAGTTGTGGTTTAGATGTAGGAGCAACTACCCTCATCAACTTCCGTCCTAACATACGTATTGGAGGTCAAATTTCTGCTTGCAATAGCCCAAGAATTGAGGTAGTTGCAACGGTTAACCCTCAGCCCAATCTCACTGTTCCGGGTAATCAAACATTTGCACCAAGTGTAGGTAACTTTACCCCAATTGCACTTACAGCATCATCTACAACCCCGCTTACATCAGTTACAGTTCTTCCCGCTGCTGCTATTTACACAGATGCAGGAACTAATGGAAGCTACACGTCAGGTGATAACTTAAATGGCATTACTCATTATTATGCGCCTCTTACCACAACTACCTATACAGCCACAGCTACATCTGCAAATAACTGTACTGCTTCAGGTACCTATACAATTACAGTGGATCAGAGTGGTATTCCTGCGAGTGCTTGCGCTGCTACCTTGGTTACAACATACAACACCATGGTTTGGCAAACAGTTAACACGCTAGGGTCACCAGGAGGACTAGGAGCTCCTTGTGGAGGTATTGTAAATGAAGTTTGGTTCAAAGCAGTCGCATCTGCCTCAGGTGAGTTGCATGTTTCTACGCGCACCAATGGTGTTTCATTAACAGATGTTACAGCAACTAACATACAGTTATACAAAGAAACAGGTGTAGGAGGTTGTGCAAACATCAACCCTGTAGTCTGCAATACCAATGGTGGTGTTGGTGATTACTCTTATGCATCTGCCACCGGTTTAACACCAGGAGAAAATGTTTACGTTCGTATTGCAGGTTTAAATACTGCAGCTGTCTCTGTTGGTCGTATTCAAGTAAGCTTTGCTAACTATTTGATTTGGACTCCAACAAATGGTGATAATTGGTCATTGCCGGAAAATTGGCAACAAGGAGATGCTACATCTCTTACAATTCCAAATGCGTCAAGATCAATCTTAACGCCTGCAGGTTCAATCAAGCCACGCCTTACCGCAAACTCAAATGTGAATGGTGTTAATCTTCAAGCACCACCGCCATACTATAGTTCGCAAGGAATAGACCTAAATGGGTTTACTCTAAATGTTAAAGGTAGTTGGAATGTTGGACCTGTTGCCAATGCTACTGCCAACTTAAACTGCAGTGGTTTAGTTGAGTTCAACAGTAATAGTGCTACACCTCAGATAATAACTGGTAGAACCAACTTTGGTAACCTCAACATAAATAATACTGTTGGAGGTGTTCAAGCAAACAACCTTACAGGTGTAAATTGTGTATTGACCTCAGTGGCTGGTACATTTAACGCAAATGGTAACCTTGTTTTGAGATCAACAACTGCCAACTCAGCTGCCTTGGTTGCTCCTTCAGCAGGAACAATCACTGGTAACGTAACAGTTGAACGTAAAATTGGTCCAACGTCTGGTTATCACTATTTGTCGGCTCCTGTTTCAGGTGCTTTTGTGAACAACACCGTTAACGGTTGGAGAGATGATTTCACTATCATCGCAACAAATGATGGTCAAATCTTTATTCCTGGTAACGTTTACACTACCTTGGCAACAGTTTGGGAGTATAACGAACCTAACACAAATCCAAATCCTGACTACGGATGGATTGGTGCTACCGGTACTACCGATGCGATTACTCCGCTTAAAGGTTTTGCTTGCGTAGTTCCTGCGAATGTGACTGTTGATGTGGTTGGTCCACTAAACAATAACATCATTCCGGGTGGTTACACCATTACCAGACAAACTGATGGAACCAACCTCATTGGTAATCCATATCCTTCTCCAATCTCTTGGAATGCATTTAGAGGTTTAGCTTCTAATACAACTGCATTGTCAACAAGTGGTTACAAGGCCTTTATCACTACAGGTGGTTATGCCGGTGCTTATGGTACTTGGAATGGTACAGTTGGTTCTCCTGCTTCTGTTACTGATAAGATTGCTTCTTCTCAGGGCTTTATGGTAGAGTGCTTGCAACCAGCTGCAACTATTAATGCGCTTAACACAGCACGTTTAACCACGGCTGCCGATGTAAGCGGTCAGTTCTTTGGTTACAACAGTGTACCTGATTTAATGCGTATCGAAGTTCAAGGCAATGGTTTTGCAAACGAAACGGCTATCTATTTTGATGCTTCTTCAACTGATGCATACAACAATAGCCACGATTCAAAAACATTGTTTGCTCCAACTCCTGGTATCCCAACAATTTATTCAACTGTTGAAAATACTAAGTTGGCGATCAACGTAATGGGTAACCTCAACGCTAACAAAGTTGTTCCAATGGGTGTTAAAATCCAAACTGCCGGTACTTACAACATCGTAGCTACAGATATGACAAGTTTTGCTCCATCTGTAATTGCTTATCTTGAAGATACTCAAGCAGGAACAATGACCAACCTACGTACTAACCCGTCTTACAGCGTAACTTTAGCTGAAGGCGAAATCAACGATCGTTTCTACATCCACTTCCACCCAGCGGTAGAGTTGAATGCTGTAAACG
Source organism: Bacteroidia bacterium (assembly GCA_023262495.1). Lineage (GTDB taxonomy): Bacteria > Bacteroidota > Bacteroidia > UBA4408 > UBA4408 > CAIKXD01. The sequence continues at coordinate 7,841 of JALRAS010000054.1, forward strand.
AAACTTGTGCTGGTAACGATGGTAAGTTAGTGATTAACTATCCTACTACAAACACTGTAAACATTGTAGTGAAAGATGCTAACGGAAACGTAGTAGCTGCTCAAAACAATGTAACTGGTGTGGTTACTGTTAACAACTTAGTTGCAGGTAACTATGTAGCTGAAATGACCTTTGGTGTAGCTCCAAACACATACACAGCTACTGACTACTTCACTGTAGCTGGTGGTAATGCAGTGTTTGCTAACCTAAGTGCAAGCGCTAACACAGTTGATATGGCTGCTAACACAACAGTTCAGTTTACTGCAACTGCACAAGGTGCAACCGGCTTCAACTGGAACTTTGGTGATGGTACTATCATCATCAACGGTCCGGCTAACGTATCACACACATTTGCGCAAGCAGGTACTTACAATGTAACCTTCGAAGCTAGCAACGGAATTTGTAATGCAGTAGCTACTACAACAGTAGAAGTTACAAACGCTACAGGTTTAACTGCTATTGCAAGCAGCAACTTACAAGTTGTTGGTGTAGGAAGCAGAGTAACAGTTCGTTTTGGCAGCAAAATGGAAGGTACTGGTAACATCGAAGTAATCAATATGTTAGGAGAGGTAGTAGCCCACCTTGACAACGTAGCAATGAAAGGCACTAGAGAAATCGACATGACTAACATCGCTGCAGGTCAGTACTTGGTGAGAATTACCAACAACAACAGCTTGTTTACTGAGAAAGTATACCTAAGCCGTCAATAATCATCACCGACTGATTATCAGTCAAACAAAATCCCCGAAGACGCAAGTCTTCGGGGATTTGTTTTTTATAGAGCATCCAAAATGATGGGGGGCTTGGTTTAACACTCACAGGCCGGAGGCCTGATGGTAAGCTCACTCGCGGGACACGAGCGAAAGCGAGCGCATGGCATTCATCATTCACCATTCACAACTCCCCATTCACAATTATGGGGGGCATTGCACTCACAGGCCGGAGGCCTGAAGGTAAGTTCACTCGCGGGACGCGAGCGAAAGCGCAATGGCAAATCGCGTATAACATCCATTTTCAAATTAACTCATTTTCAAATTTTCAAATTATTCCATCAGCACATCAGCTAATCAGCTAATCAAATTGGCACATTAAAATGGGGGGCATTAGCTAATCATCACATCAGCTAATCAGCTAATCAAATTGGCACATTGCTCAATTGGCACATTAAAAAGGGGGCAGGGGGCATTCACAATTCACCATTCACTATTCACCATTCACAATTCACAATTCACAATTAAAACATACAACATCAACGTCTTAACTCAAAGTTTTGTCCCAAGTAAACCCTGCGAACCTGCTCGTCAGCTGCCAATTCCTCAGCTGTGCCCGCTTTTAATATTTTTCCTTCAAAGAGTAAGTAAGCCCTATTCGTGATATTTAAGGTTTCGTGCACATTGTGATCGGTAATTAATATGCCAATATTTTTATCAATCAATTTGGCAACAATATGTTGAATATCTTCAACTGCAATAGGATCAACGCCTGCAAAAGGTTCGTCAAGTAAAATAAACTTTGGATTTACGGCTAAGGCACGCGCAATTTCTGTACGCCTGCGCTCACCGCCCGAAAGCACATCGCCACGATTTTTGCGTACTTTATGCAAACTAAATTCCGAGAGCAAGGTTTCCAACTTATCTTTTTGTTCTTCCTTGCTTAAGTCTGTCATTTCCAAAATAGCGCTGATATTATCCTCTACGCTGAGTTTACGAAACACCGATGCCTCTTGTGCCAAGTATCCAATTCCTAGCTGCGCACGCTTGTACATGGGCTCGTTGGTAATGTCGCGGTCATCTAAAAATATCTTTCCCGAGTTGGGCCTAATCATACCCACGGTCATATAAAAGGTAGTAGTTTTTCCGGCTCCGTTAGGGCCTAGTAAACCAACAATTTCGCCCTGATGCACCTCAACAGACACATCGTTAACCACGGTTCTGTTTTTATATTTCTTTACAAGATGTTCCGCTCTTAAAACCATGGGAGTATATGTAGCTGCAAAAGTACACTAAAAAATAAACTGTAAGGTTCCTCTGAACCCGAATTTTGAAATGTCGGGATTATCGAGATGTGACAGTCGCCAGAGCATATCGAAGCGTAATATTTTAAGAATATTTTCTACCCCAACGCCTGCCTCGCAGTATGGTTGTCCGTTGAGCGTATTCAACGCGTTGGGAAAGATAAGAATATCACTACTCTTTTTATTTACTGCACCTACAAGTACTTTTCCAGAAACTACTTCACGCCATTTTAACCTGCGCATGAGCGGAATTTTATTCAAAAAGAACCCCTCAAAATGATGACTCACGCTAAGCGAGGCATATTCATCGCTCACAAATTCATAAAAGCGCATCATGTTAAAGGCATAAGGATCGTAAAAGTAGGTTTCGTTGCCTCCATGTATTTCCATCAAAGGAAAAGGCACATTCCCAAAAAACTTTCCGGCATCTATAATGTAGTCCGTATATCCAATTGGGTTTATTCTAAATCGGTCAACTATGTTGAGGTTAATTTTATGGTACTTGTAATTACTCCCAAAAACACCTTTTATTCCTGCGTTGTATTGAACAGACAACACAGGCCATTTGGTACCCAAACTCATCCTGTCGAACTCACCTGCCAGGTATTTTTCATCAATGGCGAGGCGGGCCGAGAGCCTTATTTCGGAAGTGATGATGCGTGGTAATTCTTTTACGGTTTGATCTACATCAAGGAAGGTATATTTGAATCCGGCAACAGGTGTATACACGCGATTCACAAAAGAAATCTTATTCTCAAAACCCGGAAACCACTCATAGCTGTAATAGGCATTATAATCCTGTAAATTTGTAAGATTGGTGAGCGGTCTTATCCTAAAAATAGTGGCAATAAAGTTATCGTAGGAAAAACCATTTTGGCTCTGCCCTAAAATTTCGTAGTCGTTTTTGTACGTAAATCCTATCATTTGTCGTGGATCTTTGGTAATGAACCCGCGGTAACCCAATCCGTACTTAAACTTTTGATCTTTAAAACCGTAGGCGGTATAAGCGCTAAACTCATGCCACTTACTAAATTTGTTGCTGGTACGTCCGCCAAAACGAATCCTTGGGCCTTCAATATTATTGTAGCTAAGCAGTTTGTTGATTGGTCCAAGTTCAACATAACCTGTTACACGGTAGCCGGTGGTAAAGCTTTCAATAATATCTTGATAGGTTCTAAATGCTTTGATTGTTCTAATAGTGTCAACCATTTTGTAAATGCCCTGCTCGTTTTTTGAGAGGGTATCGTGCCGGTTTTGAAGCCAAAAGTCTGCTGATTTATTGCCTGCATCATCTTCTACAATAAGGTTGTCGGCCTTGCTGTAAAATTTTTCTTCGAGGGGTTTGTTCAACACAAAGTTGTTGTAGGAAGTAGTTTTTCTGCCATAAAAACCGGGCTTACTTTTTTGTATGATAAAATCTACCACCAATTTATCTTTTTTGAGAAACCATGATTTTTCCACTTGCTGATAATCTTGCACCACATTAAAGGTGTTGATGTAATTGATGTTGGCATCGCCCGACATATTCATCTCCAATCGTTTAATGGCAAAGGTGGTATCATTAATCCACATATTTCCAACAAAGCAGAGCGACTGCTTGCGTTTGGGTTTAAACTGAATTTGATAGCAATATTTGCCATCAACCACCATGCTGTCGATGAGGTAATAACGATAAAAAAACAGCCCTGCATCCGACACAGGACTTGTAAAGTTTTTACCGAAAACCAATACGGCATTATCATAAATATTTACATTCTGATAAAGGTCACCCGTAAATTGTGAAACACTTTCATTGTCGATGCCAGCCACCTTCGATGCCTTAATAATTTCTTTGGTAACCTTTGGCTTTTTGCGATAGTAAAGCTCGGAAAGCGACTCGCTCAAGAACAGCGGAAGAAAAGGTTTTTCGGCTACATTGGTGCTGTCAATGTTATCGAAAATAAACTTAAATGGTTTTACCACTTTATTTTTCTTGAACTTATCGCTGATATTATTGATGTCGAACTCAATTTTATTATACACTTGGTACTGATAGTAATCGAGTTTTTCGCGGTCATTGATGGGCTTGTTTTTAATCACCTTTCGCAAAATAGCGTGGGCAGGGTTTTCACCCGGTTTAATCACCACCTCTTTGAGCGACACTGTGCTTGCGCTAAGTCCAACATTAATTTGCTGTGTTTGTCCGGCTTTGACCTTTAAGGCTTGTCGGTCGTAACCAATGTAGGTAAACACTAAACTATCTGCATTTTTATCGGTGCTGATAACATAATTGCCATCAAAGTCGGTGGTGGTGCCGGCAGTAGTACCTTTAAATACTACGTTGATGAAAGGCAAGGGCTCACGCGTGGCAATATCAACAACCTTGCCGCTTACTTTCGTGGTTTGCGCCTGCAGATAACCGCCACAAAATAAAAATACCGCAAAAAAACTAAGGGCAGAGCAGAAACGAAGTGTAGATTTAATGTACATAATAGCAATGCCACAAACCTAATTTTTTTACATCAATACTGCAAATAATACCAATTGGATTTATTTTTTAGTCCAACTAAAAAATAAATATACAATGGTTAATGCCGATACTACTTGAAAATAGTACAATGAGGCAATGCCGAAATTGGACTAAATTGAAAGTGTAATCGGTATAATGAGCAAATCTTGATAGGGTAATTTTTAATCAAGCTCTAATCTGGCCACTGCAAAATTTGGCTTCATCCCTTTTAGATAGAGGTAACATCCGTAAGGAGGAAATAACACACCCAAAAGACATTTTAAAGTACTCATTCTTTTAGATGCTTGAATATAAAGCTCATTTCCTGATGGTGACCAAGAGGCATATTTGGTGAGCAATAAATGTGATTTTGATTTTGCCACAAGCTTTTGTTCTACTTTTCCTGATGCATCAATTTCGGCCATAGCAACAGATTTTGCACGCGTTGATACTGACATGCTATTGATATTTTTAGCATTATCTTTCTTCAATACAAAGGTTTTAGGGTCATAATTTTTGTCGTTATCGGCAAATATAAATTTCAAATTACTTTTATCTTTAAAGAAGGTAAAAGAATTAAAAATGCCATTGTCATTGGTGGTATGCTGATGTTTTGGAATGTGTTTAATCCAATTGATTTCACCGTCAGTAGCAATATTGGCTACAAGAATGGCTTTTGAAACATAATGGTAGGTAGTGGTAGTTTGCCCTTTGGAGTTGGTAGTGGTTACTACATAAAAGTAGTCTTCTTCTAAAATCAAATTAGAAGTATTGTTGGCCATAGCCACATATCCTCTGATTTTGAAAGAGGTAGAAACTCCTTCATTTTTCTTTGCATTTCTTTTAGTGGTCATGAATTCAACCGTTGATCGGTCGAGTTTCTTTTGATTGTCGGAAATAATCTCTCCGGTTTTGGTATTAAGTTTGGCATAAAAAATACCATCAAAATCATCGATGTTACCTTTTTTAGTAAGCTCAGAGTATGTTCCGGCACAAATCAGTTCACCACTTTCACTAATTTCCAAAGAGGCACGCAAAATTCCTTTATTTTTGAAAATGATGTCAGACTCAAATGGTTTTGAATCGGGCTCGTTCAGGTTAATCCCCATTATTTTATAATACCAGGTGGCCTCCCCATTTTTCTTCATTTCCTTTCTTTGTGCTTTGGTTTCTGCTGCATCCACATATACCAAAGAATATACAATTCCATCGTCACCAATAACTGCCGAGCCGCCATAATTATCAATGCCTAAATCGTAAGTAGATGAGCTTATTTCTTTCATATCTGAAGGTGAATACAACGTAAGTGTTACTTCACCCGGATACAACTTTTTCTCAACTTTTTTTCTTGGTCCTTGATTGATGATAACGAGTAAGTCTTTTTTACGGTTGGTTTTGATATCATATCCACCACCATCGCTATAACCAAGGTTAAACAAGCCGGTTTTTGCACCTTTGGTACTTCTGCTTGCTAATTTTGAGGTTTTGGAAACAGGTTTAAAAGATTGATCCAAATCTTGATAAAACAAGGAAGTGGTCTTATCTTTACTTTCGGTTTTGAGGTAAAAAACAATATCTTTTTTATCGAGTGCCACCTTGCCAAAATACCTGTAATCGTCAGAGTTGGCCACCATCCCTAAGGCCTTACTTTTTGGCGCACTAATGGGCTTTGCTTCGCTACTTGGAATCAAGCTAACAGGGGATAATTTCCAATAGTTGAGGTCTGTGCCCTTGCTAGTCATTACGCTCAGTTCATTATCATGCAAACGATAATCAATGATATCGCGCGCGCCACTTAAGTTTGGGCCTATTTTGAGGTTACCAGATTGCGAAAAAGAAGTTGATGCCCCCATGAAGAGGCTTAAGGAAATGAGCAATAATTTTTTCATGTGGGAATTTTGGCGCAAAGAAAACTATTTTTTCAAACTTTTAAAAATAAATATTCGTTTCTTCGCATGCTGAAATGAATCTACCATGAATAAACAAATATTTTTACTGCAAGTATTCTTTATTGGAATCCTGATATCTTTTTCTGATAAAGCGATTGCACTTACCGACACTGTTTCTGTTTGGAAAAAGGTATGCGATGACTTTTCAGATTGCAAGTTGGTTTTTACAGAAAAATTTAAAGATAACGCCAATCAGTGGCCACTGATTAATGATGAAGAAAAAGGCATTGCTGAAATTATGCCCGAAGGTGGCTTGCATATTAAAACAAACAAAAAAATTGATTTTGGTCAATGGGTTAAATTGGATGTGAATCAAACAGAAGACTTTTCTATTGAGTCAGCCATTGATTTTAAGGGCGGCAGCAATGATGCTTTTTATGGGGTGATTTACGGCCTAAAAGATTGGGAAAACTACCACTTCTTTTGTATCAACGCTTCGGGTTATTACAACTTTGGCGTAAGATACGAGGGCTTGAATGCTGTATTCAGCGGAAATCTTTATTCGAGCAACATCTTAAAGGGTAAACAATCTAATAAACTTAAAATTAAGAAGGTTGGCAAAAAAGTTTTTTTTAGTGTAAATGGCGAAATTATTGATAATACCAACTACAAAGCAATTGTAGGAAAGCGCGCAGGATTTGTGGTTTTTGACGGGAAAGTTAATTTGCAAATACAAAACCTGATTTATCAAAGAAGTATTGATGCCGATGCAGTAGCGGTAGAAAAAGGTGATGAGAAGTATACCTCTAGTGGTAGCGGGTTTATTGTGAGTTCAAAAGGTTATGTGGTTACCAACTATCATGTGATTGAAAAAATTGAACGCTGTTATGTTGAGCTAAAAATTAATGATGAAATAAAAACCTACGAAGCAGATATTGTGCAGAAAGATCCTAAAAGTGATTTGGCTATTTTGAAAATTAAAGGAGCCACATTAGATGCCGCACAGTTTAAAATTCCGTATGCATTTGCAAACGGAGTAGCCGAGGTAGGCACGCAGGTATTCACACTTGGCTATCCTATGGCACTAACTGCTATGGGCAAGGAGGTAAAGTTTACCGATGGCAAAATTAGCTCAAAAACAGGTTATCAGGGCGATATTAGTGCCTATCAAACTTCGGTGCCCGTGCAGCCAGGCAACAGTGGCGGACCGTTATTTGATAATGAAGGCCGTTTGGTAGGCATTGTGAATGCTAAGATTATGGAAGCTGATAATGTTTCTTATGCAGTGAAAACGGGTAACCTAAGAAATATGTTTGACCTGCTGCCTGAGCAAATTGAATCCGAAAACAAAAGTGAGATTGCCAACTTACCGCTTGAGCAAAAAATTAAAGTGCTCAGTAAGTTTACAGTGCTCATTAAATCAAAATAATTTCCTGGCATGATATGCCTATAGACTCACTTAAAATACCACTATGAAAAAAATATTTTCTTTTTTTGTATGTCTTTTGATATCGATAAACGCATTGTATGCGCAAGATGATCAGGTAGATGTTTTTCGCACTCCCTCAAAAAATAAACCGGGCAGTGTGGCATCCGCTGCTGTGGGTAATAACTCAATCTCAGTAAGTCTTGCGCACATAGGCCGAGGAGGCACATTACTGTCCTACGAACGATACATCAACAACACTTCCTTTGCTGTTACGGCAGGGATTGGTTTCTCGAGAGTTGATTTTATTGGGCAGCTGTCGCTTGATGAAGAAGGATTTTATTTTGAGAGTGATTATTCTACACGAACTGGCAGTAAGCTATTGCCGGTTGTTGATTTTGGTGGCAAGTTTATGTTTGATGAAGAGCTTGCGGGCAATTACTTTGGACTTGCCTATTCAGGTTACAAGAATTTAGTTACGCAGGAACTTGTCAATATCAATGATTTTGTCTTTGGTACCCCTGAAAGTTTCGATTTGAAATACTCGAGCCGAGATTTTAAAATTATTTATGGATACATGAATGATGCCGATAGCAGATTTTTTAGTGATTTTCATATTGGCGGAGGTTTTCGTTTTATTGAATATCAGCAATTGAATGTAACTGATGTGCCGGTTCCTACGAACTCTGGATACACCACACAACAGGTTGCTGAGAAAAAGTCACTTGAAATTTTAAAGCCTTGGTTCTTTTTAGGTTGGAAGGTAGGTGTGAGGTTTTAAAACTTCTTCAATCAGCAGAAAACACAAAGGAATTTGTTTAGAGGTTTATTTATTGAGTGGTGCGCTGTAAGCTACACCCGAAGTATGAAGTCCCGCAGTACGTCCAATATGAGCGTTTGCTTGGCTCCCACTCGAAAGCTGGTTAAGTTTG
>JALRAS010000055.1 GCA_023262495.1 Bacteroidia bacterium
CTGCTCCTGAAAATAATTACTTGGTGGCCGATATGATTACCGGTTGGGGCGTGTCAGAAGCAGTTAGGCATTATTACAACATTTATGGCGGAAACATAAAAGGCAAAAAAGCAATCATACAGGGTTGGGGAAATGTGGGCGCTGCTGCCGCTTACTACCTTTCATCGATGGGTGCAAAAATTACCGGAATCATTGATAAAGAAGGTGGGCTGTTGAATGATGATGGGTTTGATTTTGATGAAATTAAACATTTGTTTTTGACCAAAAATGGCAATCAACTAAAAGCTGAACAATTGATTCCTTTTGGCGATATCAACGAGCGTATTTGGAAAAGCGGTGCACAGATTTTTGTGCCGGCTGCTGCCTCACGCCTGGTAACTAAAGAACAAGTTGAAGCCATGATTAATGGCGGCTTAGAGGTAATTTCGTGTGGTGCCAATGTACCGTTTGCCGATGCAGCAATTTTCTTTGGACCAATTGGTGAATATGCAGATAATCAGGTGAGCGTGTTACCTGACTTTATTGCTAATTGCGGTATGGCTAGGGTGTTTGCTTACTTGATGCAGCCTGATGCTGTTGTAGAGGACAAGGCTATTTTTGAGGATGCCTCTGCCGTGATAAAAAAAGCGTTAGAACACGTGCATCATAAAAACAACGGTAAAACAAAAATTGCGCAAACTGCTTTTGAAATTGCGCTTGAACAACTTATTTAACCACTTGCCATGGAAGCCAACGCAATGATGGAACGTGTTTTTTGGGGCAACCCGCTTAGCAATTATGCCTGGTGTGTGGGGATTTTGGCTTTTGGTATTTTATTCCGACAGCTGCTGTCGAAAGGACTTTCGTGGGTGGCATATAAGGTGCTGCGCAATTATTCTAAGGATGATTTGGGTTTTAAAAAATTTTTAGAATTGCTTAAAAAACCGTTTGGATTTTTTATTGCTGTTATTACCATTTACCTCGCCTTTTCTCACCTCAACTTTCCTGCGTATTGGCATCTTAATCCGGTTGAGGAATGGGGATTACGGATGTTGTTGTTTCGCGGCATGCAAACATTGATTATTATTTCATTTACATGGATAATATTGCGCATAGTTGACTTTGGAGGGCTTATTTTATTGCAACGTGCTGCACTTACCGAATCGAAAACCGATGATCAAGTTATTCCTTTTGTAAAGGAGAGTGTAAAGATTATTGTGTGCATTATTGCGCTGTTTTCAATACTGGGTGCTGTTTATAATTTGAATATTACCTCGCTCATTGCCGGCCTGGGAATTGGAGGTTTGGCAATAGCCCTTGCTGCCAAAGAATCGCTTGAAAATTTATTGGGTTCGTTTACCATATTTTTTGATAAACCTTTCATCATTGGAGATTTAATTAAGGTAGGAAATGTTGAAGGCAACGTTGAGAAAATTGGGTTCAGAAGTACTAGAATTAGAACACTCGAAAAAACTTTTGTGACCGTACCAAACAAAAAATTAGTTGACACAGAACTTGATAATTTAACTAACCGTGAAATTAGGAGAGTTAAGTTTGATTTTGGTTTAAGAGTTGATACTCCGCCCGAAACTCTGCATCAAGTAATTAATGAAATTAGATTATGCATTAACAATCATCCTATGCGCTTTGAAGAGGTGTCGGTGCATTTATTTGAATTGGGCAGCAGCGCCATTAATATTAGAGTTATTTATTTTGTAAATGCTGCCGATTGGAACACCTATATGGATATGCGACAGGATATCAATTTTAATATTATTGACATTGTAAAAGGTAACGGTGCCAAGTTCGCTTATCCTACCCAAAGTGTTATCATGGAAAATCAGCAGATTGAATCAAAAGCTGAATAAACCAAAATGTCACGTCTGAAAAATGTGGATGCTAAATGTCATATCAATACATTATCTATTGTATTCTAAAAAAGAGTTCTAAAAAAGCGCTTTTCGGTTTTGCTGTAAATTAGCTACCAAAGGGCTATCATAGGGATTACGACTAACTCATGGCATAATTTTGGGAAAGTTGTACTATTATAAAGGCAATGTATATGATTGATAAATCTTACAGTGGTAATTACCAATAAACTAATACTAATTACACTTTCAAAATAGTGCAATTTCGGCATTGCCTAATTGTACTATTTTCAAGTAGTATCGGCATTAAACATTATATGTATGTTTATTTATTAGTTGGACTTAAAAACAAATGCAATTGGTATAAGTTGGTCTAATACTCATTTGGCATCGATACCACACTGCTTACACTTTTATTGTATTTCCAAATGTTGATATTTCACAAGATGTTAAACATCCCCCAAAATGACATTTTTTTTGAAAAAATATATCTTAGTGTCATAAATACACTTAAATTTGCACCATGAAAAATACAACTATTGAACATACTGTTATATTTCCCGCGCATTCACAGATCCCCGAGGAATTTCAAATAAAGGCAACTATTGAGCAAAACACCTATTTAGTTGATGGTGAAATGCGCACTTGGCATGGTGCCTTTCAGGATGTATACGCACCAATTTTTATCAATAATGAAAACGAGTTAAAGCCGCAACGCTTAGGATCCTATCCTCTGCTCGACTGCCAAGCTTCACTTGATGCACTTGAAAGCGCGCGTAAAGCATACAATCTGGGAAAAGGAGAATGGCCTACCATGACAGTTAAACAGCGCATCAAACATATGCTGCAGTTTGTAAAACTGATGAAAGACAAACGCAGCGAGGTGGTTAATTTATTGATGTGGGAAATTGGAAAATCGTTGAAAGATTCGGAAAAAGAGTTTGATAGAACGGTTGATTATATTTTAGATACTATTACTGCATTAAAAGACCTTGACCGAGACTCTTCTCGTTTAAAAAAGGAACAAGGTATTTATGCGCAAATCAGAAGGGGACCACTTGGCGTGGTGTTATGCATGGGCCCTTACAACTATCCGCTAAACGAAACTTTTTGCACCCTAATTCCCGCGCTGATCATGGGCAACCCCGTAATTTTGAAGCCGGCTAAGCATGGTATATTATTACTTTCGCCACTCCTCGATGCCTTTAGAAGCAGTTTCCCAAAAGGCGTTATCAATGTGATATACGGACATGGAAAAGATACCGTTGGTTGCATCATGGAAACCGGAAAAGTTGATGTGTTTGCATTTATTGGTTCAAGTAAAACCGCCAACACACTAAAAAAATTGCATCCAAAACCCAATCGACTGCGCTCAGTGATGGGACTAGAGGCAAAAAATCCTGCCATTGTTTTATCACATGCCGATATTAATCTTGCTGCCGAAGAATGTATTTTAGGTTCTCTGAGTTATAATGGTCAAAGATGCACCGCCATTAAAATAATTTATGTACACGAACAAGTAAAGGAGCAGTTTATACAACTTTACCTTCATAAACTTTCGAGTCTCAAATGCGGTATGCCTTGGGAAAAAGATGTGATGCTCACACCACTGCCCGAAACGGATAAGCCGGAGTATTTGAAAGGATTGATTGATGATGCTGTTGCAAAAGGAGCTAAAGTGATTAACGAGCATGGTGGGTTCACCAATCATAGCTTTGTGTATCCTGCCGTGCTTTATCCTGTTCATAAAGGTATGCGGGTGTATGACGAGGAGCAATTTGGTCCTATTGTCCCTATTGTGAGTTTTAGCGATATTGCTGAACCTATTGAGTATATGGTAGCTTCTAACTATGGTCAACAAGTGAGTGTTTTTGGCACCGATGCCGATGAAATGGCGCGCTTAATTGACCCGCTTGTGAATCAGGTTTGTCGCGTAAACATCAACAGTCAGTGCCAGCGAAGCCCCGATGTATATCCTTTCAACGGAAGAAAAGATTCTGCTGAGGGAACATTGAGTGTGGTTGATGCCCTGCGGGTTTTCAGCATCAGAACCATGGTAGCAGGCAAGGACAGCGAGGTCAATAAAAACTTGTTGAGCGAAATTTTAGAAGGCAGAAAAAGTAATTTTTTATCCACTGATTTTATTCTGTAATCATCACATTTAATTCTTAAAATCATTATCATTGTTTTTTTATAATTTGTAATTTTATTTTCTATGTATTTAATTGCCGATAGCGGATCAACCAAGTGCGACTGGATGTTGCTTAAAGACAACAATCAATCTGAGTCATTCAGTACGATGGGCTTTAATCCTTTTTTTCATAACGAAAGCATTATCAGTAATGCCATTAAAAATAATGAAGGGCTATATAAATATGCCAACGAAGTGGAGTTGATATTTTTATATAGCGCAGGATGCAGCAGCAAGGAATTAAAGTTGATTGTTGAACGTGGCCTGAGGGAAGTATTCAGCAAAGCCAATATTTATGTTGATCATGATTTGGTAGGTGCTGCTTTTTCTACCTACAGCGGTGTGCCGGGCATTACCTGCATCCTAGGAACAGGTTCAAACTCTTGTTTTTTTGATGGCGATAACGTTACAGAGGAAGTACCTGCTTTAGGATATATTTTAGGTGACGAAGGTAGCGGTAGTTATTTTGGTAAGAAATTATTGGCCGACTACCTTTACAAAAAATTACCTGCCGACATTCATGCTAAATTGCAAGATGAACTTAGACTCACTAAAAAGGATATCTTTGAAAACGTTTATATGAAGCCGCATGCCAATGTTTATTTGGCATCATTCATGAAAATATTTTCTAGTTTTAAGGATAATGCCTACGTAAAGACTTCGGTGGCTGCCGGCATGAAACATTTTCTCGAGAACCATGTGTGTTGTTTTTCAAATCATCAAACAGTACCGGTTCATTTCATTGGCTCAATTGCTTATCACTTTGAAGATATCTTAAAGGCAGAGGCCAAAAAATTAAATATTGAGGTGGGCAACATCATCAAAAAACCAATTGACGGTTTGGTTGATTACCACATGAAATACCTTATTAAACCTAAGGTGGCAAAGTAATTTATCTGATTGCGTGTGGTTGAGTAACCACTGTAAAAATCAGCTCATTTTGTATAACTCCGTGAGTCGATTAATATAAAGTGGCATATCATATGCTGCGGCATACTGAATGGCATAGCTGCTTAGCCCTTGCAGTTTAACCGGGTTTTGCAATATTTGCAGTAAGCAATTTGCAAATAATTTTGCATCGGCTTTGCTAAAAATATAGCCATTTTTATCTTCTTCAATAACGTCACGATTTCCTCTCCCATCAAGGCATACACAGGGCAAACCGGCTGCCATAGCTTCTATCAAAACCAATCCAAATGGCTCATAAGTTGCCGGATGCACATATACATGAGCTTGATGCAAATAGTCTTCTACATTGTTTACATTGCCATGCAAAATAACACGATTTTGTAAATTGTATTGCTTTATTTTTTCAGCAATACGACCATGATTAGGACCATCGCCCAAGACATCAATTTGCACATTAGGAATCATTGGAAGCAACGCTAACATGATGTCAACCAGGAACTGCTGATTTTTTTTATCCACCAAACTTCCTACACTCACTATTCTAAAATTTCCCTGTGCATCAAGCTTAAAATGTCTTTGTCCTCTATAAAATCTTTTATAATCAATGGCATTGTGCAATAAGTGAATTCGCTTATTAATTGGACTTTCAAGATGCGTGTAGAAATAATTGAAGGCATCTTGCGAGATAGCTAAAAAACGATTATTGCAATGCGCATAGCGTTTCAGCATCATGCGCTTTTCATAAAAATTAGTAATAGCCTGCTTACTTAACCTATTTAGGCGCAAAGGAGCAAACTGCTGCATGTTATCGTGTAAGTGAGTGTAATACTTGATGCCTTTTCTGGTTTGATAGCGAGTGAGCATCTCAGCCAAAAACAAATGAGAATGAATAATATCAGGTTTAAACTCATCGAGAATTTGCTCGTAATCAGCTGTTTCAACTATTGCCTTTCCGGTGATAGAAGGTATCACCAGGGAATAGGTTTGCCTAAACTGAAAATCAAATCGAATATAACTGTAAGCGTTTACCTCACTCATACTCAAGAGCATCACTTGATGCCCTTGTGCCACCAACGTATTGCATATGTCAATGGTAATGCGCTCGGCACCACCTTTTGACAATGAAGGTATTACGTGTAAAATATTCATATTCAACATGCAAGTATAGGGAATTACTCATTATTGACACGATAAACACAATTTATTTCTGTAATTTACTTTTGATATTAATTTTGCACCCTTTATCATTAAGCTGAAAGACAAAAAATTACATATCGTATCATTTGATGTTCCCTATCCGCCAAACTATGGCGGAGTGATTGATGTTTTTTACAAGATCAAAGCGCTGCATGAGGCCGGCTGTAAAATTGTTTTGCATTGTTTCGATTATGGCAGAGGGCAACAAGATGAACTGCTTAAGTATTGCACCGAAGTTAATTATTATCCCCGAAAAATGAGTATTGCGGGGCTATTCAGCCGTTTGCCATACATTGTTGTTTCAAGAAACAGCGCTGCACTGCTGCAAAACTTATTAAAAGATGAAGCAGCAGTTTTATTTGAAGGTTTACACTCGTGTTATTTTCTATCCAATCCTTTGCTCAAGAAGAAACTTAAAATTGTAAGGACACACAACATTGAACACGATTATTACAGCAATTTAGCAAAGAGCGAGAAAAACCTCATCAAGAAATTTTACTTCAAACGTGAAGCTATAAAGCTTAAACGATTTGAAAATGTATTGCAAGAGGCAAATAAAATAGCTGCTATTTCTGCCAACGACACTTATCATTTTAAACGCAACCATCCCCTAGTTCACACGGTATCTGCTTTTCATCCTTACAACCGAGTTGCCATCAAAGAAGGTTTGGGAAATTATGCCCTTTACCATGGAAACCTGGCTGTTGCCGAAAATAATCTTGGTGCACTTTACTTGGTTAATGAAGTTTTTTGCCATATCAATTTCCCACTGATTATTGCCGGCAGTCAGCCTTCTCGAGCACTTAAAGAAGCCGTAAAAAAGTATTCGCATATCACACTCAAAGGAGATATCAGTACCAATGAAATTAATGACTTGATTGAAAACGCACACATCAATGTATTGCCCACCTTTCAGGCCACCGGTATCAAGTTAAAGTTATTGGCCGCATTGTATTCAGGCCGACACTGCTTGGTGAACAATCCTATGGTAGCCAATACGGGATTAGAAGAAATTTGTATTGTAAAAGACAGCCCGCTTGAAATGATGAAAGCAATTGAACTACTGAAAAACAAAGAGATGGACAAACAGATGATTGCACTCAGAAAAACAATTCTCGAAAAGTCGTTTTCAAATCAATACAATGCTTCCATTTTGATGCAAATGATTACTTCCTAGAATCGATCCATTATCTATCAAAATCTCACACCCAAAGAAGCAGCTGCGCTCAAATTGTATCTCGACAAAAGTTGATCGTTTATAAAAATTGGATCTACGTTATACAATTGTTTAATTTCTATGCGCAACATCAATGATTTAAAAAATTTGAAATCCAAATTCATGGAAGCCCCAAAAAGATTGAGAGCAGCATTTTTATATGGCAACGTAACAACAGCATTGCGATCGGCATAGTGCTCAATCCTTCCCACAAGGTCGAGCGCCTTGGTAAGCCTATACTTTACAACTGCCTGCGGAGTATACCAAAATGCGGTATTTTTTTTGATGGCATGATACTGCAAACCAACATCCAATGCAAGAATCAAACTTACACTTTTGTGCGGTTTTGCAATGAGGTAAAAGTTATTAAAAAATCGCCATTGAGGCATTCCAGTCGTGCCCTCATTACCTATATAATTGCTGTAATTAAATGTATACTTTTTGTAAGAATACAACATTTGAAAACCCAAGGAAGGTTTGAACGACCTATTGAAATTTGGCATCTGCTGCCATCCATTTAATAGCAAGAGATTGTATTCCCATTTCTCATTTTTTGTTTTGTAATTGAGTTTTACGCCAGTTTCGTAATAAGGAGAATTGTCGGCTGCCAAGCTTCTTGTTAGGGTAAAACAATCGGCAGCAATAGCACTTTCAAACCCTATGTGCGAATTAAATATGCCGGTTTGTAACCACAGCTGTTTATTTTTAAGCAGCTGTAATGAAATATTAGCTTCATACATATGCTGACTCCAATTGGGCTCATCAGCAAGATTGGCTGATGCATAGGAACCTGTCATAACGCCAATAGATGTTTTAAACCTACTATAATCGGCAGCAAACCTGAATAAGGCCAAATTGAGCCCCGGCTGATTATTGACATGATGATTATAATAAAAAGCAGGGCGAAATTCTTGCTTTGGAGAGGTAAAGTCATACACAAAATATGTTTCTGCAAAACCTTCTGTTCTAAATTTTATTTTGGGTGTTGAATCATTTTCGCAAAGCGCCTGAACACTTGATAGGAGGCAAAAAATGAAGATGATTTTTAAACTTGCTTGATGCGACATGATTGCTTGCAAAAGTAATTTTAAGTTTGAAATAACATACTTTGTTTGGAGATTTAGTTACAAAAATACCTGCTAGTATGCTATTTTGTTTGCGTATTTTTTGTGAGTTGGACCTGCGAGTTAACAAAAAAGATAAGACATGTAAATGTTTGGGATGAACCAAAAAATTGGCTTAATTTGTCATAACAAATTTGTATTGAAGTGCCCCAGCTGCCTAAAAAAATCTTGTACTTATCTCTCTTTTTCGGGTTACTGCGTGCCATACTCTTGTTCCACCACAACCCCAACTTGATTATGAATATTGATGAGGAGAGCAACTTTGAAGTTGCCACCAATCATTTTCATGGAAGAGGCTACACCTATTTTGACCCCGAAAAAAATGGTTACTACCCCACCGCTTTTCACGGCAGCTTTACCATATTTGTTTATGAGCAACTCCTATTAAAACCTCACATTCATAAACGCAAATGGGTGGCCTTTTGCAATATCATGTCGGCCATTTTTTTGGCTGTTTCAATCATTTTCTTCTACCGCCTCAATCTTTTTTACCTACCCGAAAAGTGGGCATTTTACAGTACCTTGTTGTACGCAATTTTTCCTTCAGTAATCTATTATATTGGCACACTTTTTTGGTACGAACAAATTGTACTTTCATGGCTCATCGTGGTGGTTTACTACCTGATAAAAGCCACAGGCAGCTTCTTGAAACCAATCGAATGGGTATTGCTGATTTCACTTATTTTACTAAGCAGCTTATTTAGACTGCAAACTATTGCCATTTTTATTCCATTGCTTATTCTTGTGATGGGATATTCGTTATACCAAGGAAAATACATAGTTGCAAGTATGATGTTATTGACATTGCTTTTGGGCTTTTTGGCTCACTTTCCATCCTTGAAAAAAAACAAGGATTTATATGGCCGGTACATGCTAAGTACACAAATGGGTTATGAAATTTTACAGGGACACAATCCATACGCTAAAGGTTCATGGATGGGCAATTGGCTTTTGCCTTCTTCAGCACTATATCAATACAGCCATGAAAAAATACCAAACTTAAAAAATCTCAATCAGTATGAAGAAGGTGTGGCTCGTAAAAAGTTGGCATGGGAATGGATTAAAAATCACCCTATTGATGAGATAAAACTGCAATGTCGTAAAACTGCACTCTACTTTTTACCCCGAAATTTTGAATTCCTACCTTTCAATCAATGGCCCAATCCGCTCAACTTTGTTGTTTATGCCGGATTTTTGGCCTACCTGCTGTGGGCAATTAAGCATCAATTAAAGCAATTTGATTTCAGCCGATTAGTACTATTAACACCTTTTATTGGCTCTTTTACGCTTACATTAGTATTTTTCATGGGTGCCCGTTGGCGCTATTATGCCGAACCTTTCATGATCATTTTTATGTGCATGTGGCTCAATCAAATACTCACAAATGGCAATATTTTTAAAAATAAATTTGAAGGATTTCAAAAATAGTTATCTTTGCACTCCGTTTTTGGGCGCACTTGTGCGTTTAAATAACATGGTAGGTATAGCTCAGTTGGTTAGAGCATCAGATTGTGATTCTGAGGGTCGTGGGTTCGAGCCCCATTACTTACCCCACCAAAAGGCTTCCTTACCGGAGGCCTTTTTTAATTTATTACGCCAATGATTTTATTCCTTATTCAAAAAGAAATCAGACTCGAATGGAGGAACAAATATGCACTAGGCGGTATCTTGCTTTATGTGATAGCCACGGTTTACACGGCCTATTTATCATTCAAAAACATCATTCATCCTGCCACATGGAACGCCTTATTTTGGATTATCATGCTGTTTGCGGCCATCAATGCAATCTCTAAAAGTTTTGTTCAAGACAGCAATGGAAGACAGCTTTATTACTATACCATGCTTAAACCGCAGCACGTCATTATTTCAAAAATGCTGTATAATGCCATACTCATGATTTTTATAAGTATGCTTTGCTTTACTTTTTATGCCATATTCAT
This sequence comes from Bacteroidia bacterium, assembly GCA_023262495.1. Taxonomy (GTDB): domain Bacteria; phylum Bacteroidota; class Bacteroidia; order UBA4408; family UBA4408; genus CAIKXD01. The sequence continues at coordinate 10,425 of JALRAS010000055.1, forward strand.
CAACTATTTGGTTCAAAATCTGTTTATATTCATATTATGCCTAATAATAGGAAGTATTGGATTTTCAGTTATTCTTACCATGATATCAGCAATAGCAGCAAAAACAAACGGTAATTTTGGGATGATGGCTATCTTGAGTTTCCCAATGCTCATGCCTTTTTTGATTACCTTGATAAAGGTATCGAAGTTTGCAGTTGACGGAATTGACAACTCAATTTGCTATCCATACCTGCTCGTGTTAATATTGATTAATATTGTGGTGGCGGGCCTATCTTATATTTTATTTCCTTACCTTTGGCAAGACTAATAAAGACATTGAATTATTGATCTATGAATAATATCAGGTGGTGGAAAATTGCGGCAGTTGTTTTGGTTTTTTATACCATTATTGCCGGCTTTTTAATGCCCGTACCCGCACTGCCAATTCTTCACGAATCTATCCGAAATCTATATTTCCACGTTACCATGTGGTTTGCTATGGTCATCATTTTAACCGTTTCGGTAACGCATGGCATCAAGTTCCTAAGCAAAGGTCAAAGGTACAATGATATCGTATCTGCTGAAGCCGCACACGTTGGGATTTTGTTGGGTGTTTTAGGTACTATCACGGGCTCGCTTTGGGCCAACAACACCTGGGGCGCCTGGTGGGTAAATGACCCAAAACTTAATGGAGCCGCCATTAGCTTGTTGTTTTATTTTGCTTACTTCATCTTAAGAAGTTCAATTCCTGATAATGAGAAAAAAGCGCGAGTAAGCGCTATTTACAACATATTCGCCTATACCATGATGCTTGTTTTTATTGGTGTTTTGCCACGCATGACCGACTCATTGCATCCCGGCAACGGTGGTAATCCGGGTTTTGGTGGTTATGATTTGGATGGCACCATGAAACTAATTTTTTACCCGGCAATCATTGGTTGGAGTCTGCTTGCAGTATGGATTTTAAGCATACGTGTGGGCTTCAAAGTATTAACAGAAAAAATTGAAAATAATTAATATGAAAAAATTGCTATTGCTTACCCTTTTCATGATCACCACCTTGATTTCTAATGTTGGTGCACAGCAGGTAGAGATGGCTGATGGGCTGAGAAGCTCAGGTAAAATTTATGTTGTTGTAGGTGTGCTATGCATCATTTTTGCCGGAATAGTAGTTTACCTCATCAGCATCGATCGTAAGCTTGAAAAACTAAAAAAAGAAGCTAAACCTCATCAACACACTTTATAAATCATTATGAAAAAGTTACATATCATCATACTGCTTGTGATTGCTGTTTCGATAGCAGCTATTATGAGCACCGTGGCCGACAGTAGCACCTACGCAACATTCAGCGTTGCCACTAATAATGAAGGAGATGAATATCATGTTGTTGGTAAATATGTGAAAGACAAGGGCATCATCTACAACCCCGAACAAAACGCTAACCTCTGTGTTTTTTATTTGACCGACAATGATAACAAAGAAATGAAAGTAGTATACAATGGTGCCAAGCCACAAGATTTTGAAATGAGCGAACAAATTGTGGTCACCGGCAAGGTCGAAAATGGAACGTTTATGGCTGATAAAATTTTGATGAAATGTCCTTCTAAGTACAACAACACCAGCGATCCTACAAAAACTACCGGCACCTCCGAATCATAACTTCACTTAATGGAAATTCAATACATTGGAGAACATCTCCTACCGGGAAAAATTGGAAATTTATTTATTGTTCTCTCTTTCACGGCAGCACTATTATCCTGTTTCTCATACTACTTTGCATCTAACCATAACAGTTTAGACAAAAACAATTGGTTAAACCTAGGAAGAGCTTCTTTCTATGTTCATGGATTATCTGTCTTTGCTGTAACGGGAACTTTATTTTATATCATATTCAACCATTACTTTGAGTACCAATATGTGTGGCAGCACTCTTCCAAATCGCTTCCGGTGAGGTATATGCTTTCCTGCTTTTGGGAAGGTCAAGAAGGAAGTTTTTTATTGTGGTCGATTTGGCATGTAGTGCTTGGGTTCATTTTAATGCGCAAATCAGGCAACTTTGAAGCACCTGTAATGACTGTATTTAGCTCTGTTCAGGTATTCTTAACCTCCATGCTTTTGGGCATTTACATTTTTGATTACCACCTCGGAAGCAATCCATTTATACTACTTAGAGAGCATCCTGAATTTATGGAACTGCCCTTTGTAAAAGTCCCCGAATACCTCACTAATCTTGATGGAAGAGGTCTCAACCCTTTACTCCAAAACTATTGGATGACCATTCATCCTCCTATCCTATTTCTTGGTTTTGCCTCCACGCTTGTTCCCTTTGCTTATGCTGTAGCAGGCCTTTGGAAGAAACAACACAGCGAATGGGTTACCCCTGCCCTCCCGTGGACCTATTTTGGCGTGATGATACTAGGTACAGGTATTTTAATGGGCGGTGCTTGGGCCTATGAGTCCCTGAGTTTTGGTGGATTTTGGGCTTGGGATCCGGTAGAAAATGCCTCGCTTGTTCCTTGGTTAGTGATGGTTGGAGGTGCGCATGTGATGCTGATCTATAAAAGCCGAAAGCAGTCGCTATTTTCGGCCTACATACTCATCATTCTTACCTTTATTCTTATTCTTTACTCCACCTTCTTAACTCGTTCGGGCATATTGGGCAACACCTCTGTACATGCCTTTACCGATTTGGGTATGAGCGGTCAACTATTGGTATACTTACTTTTTTATGTAGTTGCTGCAGGTATCTTGCTTGCCATCAATTACAAAGCCATTAATACCGAAACGGTTGAAGACAATAGCACATCCCGAGAATTTTGGATGTTTATTGGCGCATTGGTATTGCTCGTTTCTTCCTTCCAAATAACATTTACAACCTCTATACCTGTAATCAATAAAATTTTCGGAAGTAACCTTGCTCCCCCAACAAAGGTGGTAGAACATTACAACTCGTGGCAAATTCCATTTGCAATTATTGTTGCTTTATTAATGGCAATTACCCAATTTTTGCGTTACAAACAAAGTGACTTGAAACTAACTTTCAAGAAAATAATGATTGCACTAATCATAAGCACTGTGGTTACACTTGCATGTGCATTCGCTTTAGAATTATATAATGTATTTCACATCTTGCTGTTTTTTTCTGCCTTTCTATCTATTGCCTGCAATACCGATTATATATTTAAGGTGCTCAATGGTGATATCAGCAAAGCAGGTGCTTCGATTGCACATGTGGGCTTTGGTATGATATTACTAGGTGCTCTGATAGCCACAGGAAAGAGTCGTGTCATTTCGCAAAACACCTCGGGTATTGATATTTCAAAACTTGGCAAGGAGTTTAACAACATGGAAAATATTATGCTTGCCAAGCATGACACCCTTCAAATGGGAGAATATTTCCTAAGTTATAAAGGGCGTAGGATTGAAGGTGTAAATCATTATTTCGATATTGAGTATTTCAAAAAAGATAAGGCCGGGAAGTACGAACATGCATTCACTCTCAGCCCAATTGTGCAAACAAATCCCCGCATGGGTAACTCGGCCGAGCCAGATACCAAACACTATTTGCACAAGGATGTGTATACACATATCACCTATGCCGAAATGGATAAGCATGATGAAAGCGGGCACAAGCATGATGATGATGATGATTACAAACCTTTTGCATCGGCAACTGTTGCTATTGGAGATACTATTTTTGGAAGTAAGAGTATCATTATCCTTGAAAACATATACAAGGAAACCGACTCTGTGAAATACCATTTCAGCGGTAATGATATTGCAGTGGGTGCAACTTTCAAGGTTATTGACATCAGAAATAATACTTTTTTTGCCAAGCCCATTTACCTCATCAAAGGCAACATTGTGAACCCCATAGATGCCGAACTAAATGAAATGGGAATAAAACTATCATTCAAAAATATACACACCGACAATGGTAAAATTGATGTTGATTTGTCCGAAAAACCAAGCGAAAATCAAGAATTTATTATCTTAAAAGCCATTGTTTTTCCATTCATAAATATCCTCTGGGCAGGCTGCATCATCATGATCATTGGAACGATTATCGCCATTAGAGCACGTTTAAAAAAATCAAAGTACAACATTGCCTAATGTAAAAAGTGTTCATTTTCTGCAAAGCAAGCCTACATGAAAAAGCTGAACATTGTAATTTTAGGATGCGGAAATGTTGCCGAGCATTTTGCTTATCTGATGCAGCGGCATCATCATCGTATTGTTGAAATTTATCATCCTGAAATCCAAAAAGCAACGCACTTTGCCTCAACATACCAAGCAAAAGCAATCAGTAATATACAAACACTATCGAGCAATGCCGATTTGTATATAATTGCAGTGAAGGACAATGCTATTGCTCAAGTAGCCAACGAACTGCCCGAAAATACAGGAATAGTAGTACACACTTCAGGAAACACTGCCGCACATGTGCTCAATAAACATCAACGGCATGCTGTATTTTATCCTTTGCAAACATTCACCAGAGGAATTAAAACAACACAGGACCAATTCCCCTTGCTGATTGAATGCAGTGGGTCGAGCGATGAAATACTACTGTCAGACCTGGCAAAAAGTATAGGGCTGCAGCCCTATTTAATGAATAGCACACAACGCGCGGAGGTGCATCTTGCAGCAGTTTTTGCAGCTAATTTTACCAATCATTGTATACACATGGCCTACGATTTAATGACTCAAAAAAATCACGCCCCTAATATGTTGTTGCCTTTGATAAAAGAAAGTATCAATAAACTAAACTATATCAGCCCGTACCAAGCACAAACAGGCCCTGCAGTGAGGCACGACAATCAAGTTATAGAGAAACAAATGCAGATGCTACAAAGCAATGAGACGTTCAAAAAAATCTATGAACTTATGACCAAACATATTCAGGAAATCCATCACAATAATTAACTCAACAATGACACAAGAAAATTTTAAACGCCTGCTTCCTCGCATCAAACTTTTGGTGTTTGATGTAGATGGAGTACTCACCGATGGCTCTATACATTGCTTTAACGATGGCGAGCAAGTGCGCGTAATGAATATCAAAGATGGCTATGCACTTCAGTTAGCCATTAAAAAAGGTTTGCGAATACTAATCATCAGCGGTGGTAAATCGGAAGCTATAATTAAACGGTTGAATTTACTTGGTGTGGAAGATATTTATATGGGTGTGCATCATAAGTTGCCTGTGCTTCAACAGTATTTACTTAATCACCAAATTGGACTTGATGAAACCTTGTACATGGGTGACGACATACCCGATATGGAATGCTTGAAACATGTTTCTGCCTCAACCTGCCCTGCCGATGCAGCCAATGATATTAGAAGTATATGTTTGTATGTTTCCCATCAAGCAGGCGGTAAAGGATGTGTAAGAGATATTATTGAGCAGGTTTTAAAAGTTCAAAACATGTGGCTTGATGCCGATGCGCATACTTGGTAAAAAATACCCTATATAGCAGTCTTAGTTAACCTCACAAAAGAAATAATGCTCTCTGCAATATTAAAGCTGATTCGCTGGAAAAACTTGCTCATAATTGCGTTTACTCAATACTGCATTAGATATCTGCTTATTGGTAGCATGCTTAAGTTTATGAACTTGGGCATTATTCTGCAAATGAGTGATTTTAACTTTTTGCTTCTTTGCTTGTC
>JALRAS010000056.1 GCA_023262495.1 Bacteroidia bacterium
TGTAATGCCCAACAGTCATCACATGCTGTTTTTTGAAACCTGTGCCTCTATTATTACCTTGGTGTTGCTCGGAAATTTAATTGAGCAACGAACCGTTCAGCAAACCACATCAGCCATCAAAGACCTCTTACATTTACAACCACAGCAAGCTCGTAAAATTATATTGTTTTTAGGCGAAGAAAAAACAGAAACGATTGCTGCCAAAGAAATTAAAGTTGGCGATTTGTTATTAGTTACCACAGGTGACAGCATTCCGGCCGATGGTCAAATAATTTGGGGATACGGAACAATCAATGAAAGTATGATTACCGGTGAACATTTGCCTAGCGAAAAAACAGTGAATGATAGTGTATTGTCGGGGACAGTTTTAGAACAAGGTACTTTTAAGATGAGGGTTAGCAGAAGCAATGAACAAAGTGCATTAGCTCAAATTATTTCATTGGTGAAAGAGGCGCAACGTGTGAAACCAAACATACAAAAACTGGGCGATAAAATTAGTCATGTATTTGTGCCCACCGTTATTTTAATTGCTATTATGACTTTTGTATTGACCTTTTATGTGGCCAACAAATCTTTTTCAATAAGCTTAATTAATGCCATTGCTGTGCTGGTTATTTCTTGTCCGTGTGCCATGGGATTGGCCACGCCTACAGCAGTAATGGCAGGTTTGGGCAGGGCCGGAAAAAATGGCATCCTGATAAAGGGCGCTACCACAATGGAGACGCTTTCATCAGCTCAAATTGTTTTTTTTGATAAAACAGGTACGCTCACCAAAGGAAATTTCTCGATCAACAACCTCACAATTTTTAATGATCAAAGTATTGATGAAATAAAAAAACTAATATTTAGTATTGAATCGTATAGCAGTCATCCTATAGCCAAAGCAATTTGTAATCAATTAAAAAACAGCGGAGCACCTATAAAAATGGTTACAATCAAAGAGGAAAAAGGGCATGGCATTGAAGCATATGATGAGGCGGGCAATCACTATCATTTAGGCGCTGCACGCATGATGGTAAATCTTGGGCAAGACATTGCAGCCGGATTTGACATCTATTTGGCAGTTAACAATACAATTGCTGCCGCCTTCGAGATTAGTGATGAAATCAAAGAGGATGCAAAGCTACTGATCGAAAAACTAAAAGCACTTAAAATTGAAATAGCCCTATTGAGTGGGGATAAAAAAGAAAAATGTGTTGCTGTGGCAAAAGCTGTTGGCATACCAATAAATATGGTTTTCAGCGAGCAATTGCCTGCTCAAAAATTAGAAATTTTGCAAGCACAGCGCAGCAGTAAAATTACAGTGATGGTAGGTGACGGCATCAACGATGCACCTGCATTAAGCGCTGCACATGTGGGTATATCCATGAGTAGCGCCTCCGATGTGGCTATCAATGCAGCAAAGGTAGTTCTCATTAAAAACAATCAAATGCTTGATGTGTATGAAGCAATTAAAATTAGCCAAGCAACAATGCACACCATCAAACAAAATTTATTTTGGGCTTTTTTTTACAACGTGATTGCCATTCCAGTAGCAGCTATTGGTATGTTAAGTCCCATGATTGGTGCGCTCAGTATGGCTTTTAGTGATGTAATTGTTGTTGGCAATTCTATTCGATTAAAATTTAGAAAATTATAGTATATGATTTCAAAACTAATTCGGCAATCACTAAAGCCAATTAAAAGGGCTGCACAAGAAAAGGCCTATAAAACTTGGTTAAAGCTTTTTGATGAATTAAATGATGAAAATATCAAGTTGCCTGTGCAAGTGAAAGCCATGGACATACGTTTTAATGTTCATCACGTTGGAACTTTTCTGAATCAGTTTGAAAGTATTTTCATTGACGAAATCTATCGTTTTCAATCTAAAAATAACGACCCTGTTATCATTGATTGTGGTTCAAACATGGGAACATCGGTACTTTACTTCAAGCAGCTTTATCCTCAGGCGCAGGTGTTTGCCTTTGAACCGGATGCAGCTATTTTCGGTATCTTGCAATCAAACATAGCACTCAATAATTTATCTAAGGTTGAGGCCTTCAATAAGGCCGTTTACATCGACAATCAGGAAAGATATTTTTTGAGCAGCAAGGCACAATCAGGCAGTATCGTAAATGATGAAAGCGGTACAAAAGTTACCTGTATAAGATTAAAAGATTTTTTAAACTCATTTGATCATATTGAATTTCTAAAATTAGATATTGAAGGTGCAGAGGTAGAAGTGATTAACGATATAAAAGATTTGCTGTTTAAAGTAAACCATGTTTTTGTAGAGTATCACAGCTATTTAAATCAACCACAATCCTTATCAACACTATTAGCTGCATTTGAATCAAATGGCTTTAGATATGTGATTGGAGGAGATCAAAAAAGACAACCTTTTACGAATGAAGCAACTGATGAAAAGATGGATTTTACGGTAGACATCTTTGCTAAAAAAATTTAGAGCAATTTACTGTAAACCTCTCGAATAATTTTTTCTTCGTTTTCCCAACATAAATTTTCAGCAGCAATCGCCACTGTTTTGCGCCAGCTTTGATAAATATCAGCATCAGGATTAATACTGTTAATCGCTTCTGCAACTGCATGAGGAGTTACCTCTTTGAGTAAAATACCAAAATTATATTGTTGATGTATTCTTTCTATTTCAATCAAGGAAGAAGCAATAACCGGTATGCCGCATGCAAAATAATCGAACAGTTTATTAGGTAAACTATACCTGTAATTTAAGTTGTTATCCTTGTCTAAAGTTAATCCTGCATCAGCACATGCAGTATATTCTTGCAGTTGTGCATAAGGTAACTTTGCCAAAAAAACAACACGCTTGTCTAATTGCAATTCCTTAACCATTTTTTTCAAGGTTGGCAGTGCATCGCCCGATCCTATGATATACAACATGCTGTTGTTTGTATACATCATAGCTGCTACCGCCTCTTCTCCTCCCCTGCTCACATTAATTCCTGAACCTTGTAGGATAATTATTTTTTTATCGAGTGGCAATCCAAGTTTTTTTCTCGATTCAATGCGGTTAGTATCATGTATTACATTTCTGCGCGGAACGTTACGCAGCACATGAATGTCCTTCTGATACAGCTGCCTGTAGATATTTGCTATTGATATATTTACGGTAAAAACGTTTTTCAACTTGGGGAACACGAACCTTTCTACACTTAACCATATTTTTTTCTTAAAAGGACTACCCTGTAACTCGGGAACCTCTGTAAAGTATTCGTGTGAGTCGTAAACCAATTGAACTCCTTTTATTTTACTTACCAAATAATTAGGAAGCAGGGTATCAAGGTCATTCGCTACAAGTATATCTGCGCGTTTAAATAGCAGCAACAAAAACAATCGGATATGATACTCGGCATAAAAAGCAACCCCCTTATTGAACAATAAGCTCATACGATGGTGTTCAAACTGTGGCACCGGCATACTGCCCTTCAATTTCCTGCCCACCAGGCACACCTCAGCTCCCATGTCTATGAGCGTTTGCGCAACTTTTTGAACACGCTGATCGGTGGCTAAATCATTAGTGACGCTTAAAATAATTCTCTTTTTCACTGCATCAAAATTGATTAAAAAACGGACTTACTCACATAATATTGTTTGACAGTTCTCAACAAGCATCACTTAATAACATCTTTACATCAAATGTTACACTATATAATTTACTACTTACTTTTGTGTGGTGAGCCATATCATTAAAAATAAATCACTCAAGCAATTCAACACTTTTGGTATTGAGGCCAAAGCCGATTTTTTTGCCGACTTTAATAACACCCAAGACTTGCTGGAAATTATCAGCAGCAATGAGTTTAAAGAAAACAAAAATCTAATTTTAGGTGGGGGCAGCAATATCTTGTTTACCAAAGATTTTAATGGAATTGTGCTACACAACCTAACAAAAGGCATACGCAAAGAACAGGTTAGCAAAACTGAATACCATGTGACTGCCGCAGCAGGTGAAGTATGGCATGAACTTGTTTTGTATGCGCTAGCCAATAACTTAGGCGGCATCGAAAACTTGAGTCTTATACCCGGTTATGTGGGGGCAAGTCCTATGCAAAATATTGGTGCCTATGGCGTAGAAATTAAAGATGTTTTTGTGTGTTTGAAAGCACTTGAAATTTCAACAGGAGAAATTAAAATCTTCAATAAAGAACAATGTCATTTTGGCTATCGTGAGAGTTTTTTCAAAAGAGCGGGAAAAGGAAAATATATTATTTTGGAAGTTACCTTTCAGTTATCTACCGAACACCGCATCAATACAAGCTACGGAGCTATCGAAGCAGAACTCAAGAAAATGAATTTAGAACCAAGCATCAGTCATATCAGTAAAGCCGTGTGTGCCATCAGGCAAAGCAAATTGCCCGACCCACGCGCCATTGGCAATGCAGGAAGCTTTTTTAAAAATCCAAGTATATCGATTGAGCAGTATCATCAACTGAAAATAAATTTTCCAGATTTGCCTGCCTATCCGGTTGACGAGCATTATATCAAAACAGCTGCTGGCTATCTCATAGAAAAATGCGGTTTGAAGGGATATCGCAATGGGGATGCAGGCGTTCATGCCATGCAAGCGCTCGTTTTAGTAAACTATGGCCATGCCAAAGGAAATCAAATATACGACCTTTCATGCTTAGTGATTGAGAAGGTAAAAGCAACCTTTGGCATTGAATTAGAGAGAGAGGTTAATATCATCTGATCCATCTGCATGCCCATTATTGCAGTTGCCAAACATTGCATACGTTTATTAGGGATAACACACTTCAAATTCCTATTTTAATTTTGGTTGGCTGTTGTTATCAATAATCATACAGAGGTGAGATTTTGAATTATCTATAAATCACAGTGGTATCATAAAAGCAATCATTTGTTTTACATGAAGATTACTAAAATGAAAACAAACGATAATTTGACAAAAATCAACATCAAAAATTGATGATATTTGGTATTAATTAATTACTTTTTTTTGTTGTTTCATTAATTTTTTATTACTTGCACAGATTAAATATAAACCTTATGAATTACAATAAATATCTAAGACTTACCGCAATATGTTTTATGATTGGCTCCACCTCGCTTTTCTTTTCGGGATGCAAGGGCGATAAAAAAGAGGCAGAAAACACAGAGGAGGACGTAATTGATGCATCAAAAGACAACTTGGTGAGTGTGAATGGTGAGCTTTTTAGCATTCCCTCTCCCCTACAAACAAGCATTCTCTTGAAAACAAGTGGTGCCAACTACTCAAAAGATTTGCTCAATGTAACATCGAAGTTGCCATCGTATTCTACTGAATATAAAAAAGCGCTTAACTTGGGGGTTTATGGCGCAGATTTGGGATATGTTATCATTTATGGCCAAACACAAGATGCTTTGGGATATTTAAACGCATCTAAGAAATTGGCTGAAGATATTAACGTTTCCGGTGCTTTTGATGAAAACTTGATGAAAAGATTCGAGAAAAATATGAGTAATAATGACTCACTGTTAAGCATCTTTACATCTGCTTATCGTGCTACCGACTTGTATCTCAAAAACAACGATAGAAATGCGGTAAGTGGTATGGTAATTACCGGAGGATGGGTTGAAAGTATGTATTTTACCCTCAACATATTGAAGAAAGACTTTAAAAACAAGAAAAACGTAGTACAGCGTGTTGGAGAGCAAAAAAACACACTTGACCATGTAATTAAGTTGTTGACACCTTTTTATCAAAATCCTGATATGACTGAACTTACCGAGTTGACCGATGCGCTAGTAGATTTGTATCATGAATTTGAGGATATTGAAATTAAATACACCTACATTAAGCCAACAACCGATGTAGCCAACAAAATTACAACCATCAACAGTACCACTGAGGTTAAAATCACTGACGAGCAGTTGAACAACATCTCAGAAAAGTTGAATGCTATCCGTCAAATGATCATTAATTAATAAAAATATTTAATTCCAACGTTTATGATTCGTAAAATAACTATAGCCCTGTTTCTTTTTACTGCCGTAGTGTTTTTTGGTAATGAAGCCAAAGCACAGTGCGACACAGTAACCCACGCTTGTATGCGCCACATGACCAATAAGTTCATCAGCGATGGACAGCATTACAGAGCAATCCTTCTTGATAAAGAAATTGCAGAATTCCAGTCAACGTTTTACGGTGGCACCACATACCGCATCGCTGCTTGCAGTGGTTTAGGCGATGGTAATCTTTTATTTAGAATTTATGATAAAGACAGAAATGTTTTATTTGACAATGCCGAGCAAAAGAATGCCCCTTATTGGGATTTCAAATTTGTTTCAACCCTCGACTGCACTATTGAAGCACAAATTATTCCGGGCAAAGCCAAAAGTGGCTGTGCTGTAATGATGATTAGCTTTAAGCAGTAGATACAAAAAAGTTCAACTGAAAGGCATTGTCAGAAATGATCAATGTCTTTTTTTGTTTATATTGGTGTATGATTAAGTTTATATTCAACTAACCCGGGTGCAACCTCCTAATTTTTTAACATGAGTGAAAATATACTAAGAGCCCTAATGCAATTGTTTGCAATTATTGCGAAAGTAGATGGCGTTAATGTGATTGGCAGAAATATCGTTCAATCGTTTTTAAAACAACAACTTAATCAAGAACTGGTTGAGCAATATCTTAAGGTATTTGATCATGATATTGAATCGATACATAAGCTAAGCAAAGGCGGAAGTGCCACCAAAAAACTTTCACTCAACTCTGTTAAAGTATTACGAATATGTACTGAAATCAATAAAGAACTGGCACAACGACAAAAAGTTGTAGTGCTGATCCGATTAATTGAATTTATCAACTCTAATGAAAACGTAAGCGATCAGGAACTAGAATTTGTTGATACGGTTGCTTCATCATTTAATATTGATGAAGAAGAATACAAAAGATGCCTAAAGTTTGTCAATAGCAAATCGGCCGAAGAATTAAGCAGCCCATACATTTTGATTATTGATAGTAAGAAGCCCGCTGATATTGGAGCTTGCAAATTTCACCTGAGCGAAACCCTTCAAGGGCAAATTGAAGTGTTGGATATTCCAAGCGTTGGGATGTATGTGTTTAGGTATTTTGGGCAGAGTGAAATATATCTCAATGGCCAAGAGGTTAAAGCAGGAAGGGTATATATTTTTACACAGGGCTCAAGTATCAGAAGCACCAAGTTGCAACCCATTTTTTACAGTGATGTAATCAGTAGTTTCCTTGCAAGCAGCGAAAAAGCTAAATTACAATTTCAGGTAAAAGGGTTGGAATACCGGTTTAAAAGTGGAAAAATTGGCTTGCACCCACTCAACCTCAATGAGGAATCGGGCACGCTGATTGGCATCATGGGAGGCAGTGGTGCGGGAAAATCTACGGTTTTGAATGTGTTGAACGGTATGGAAAAACCATACAAAGGCGAAGTGCTTATTAACGGTATAAATATACATACGCAAAAGGAAAAGATTGAAGGTGTTATAGGGCATATTTCACAAGATGATTTGCTCATTGAAGAACTTACCGTTTTTCAAAATCTGTTTTACAATGCTAAATTATGCTTTGGTCAGTATGATGACGAGCGTATCAAAGAGATGGTTAATAGCCTACTCAGCGACCTGGGCTTGAGTGAAACGGCTAATTTAAAAGTTGGTAGTCCGCTCGAAAAAACAATCAGCGGTGGACAAAGAAAAAGATTAAACATTGGCTTAGAATTGATTCGTGAGCCATCAGTGCTCTATGTGGATGAACCAACATCAGGTCTTTCATCACGCGACAGCGAAAATATCATGGACCTATTGAAAGAACTAGCGCTGAAAGGTAAACTTGTGTTTGTGGTTATACATCAGCCTTCTTCAGACATCTATAAAATGTTCGATAAACTGCTCATTTTAGATTTAGGCGGTTATCCCATTTACTATGGCAACCCTGTTGAAGCAGTGATTTATTTTAAAAAGCAAATCAATCATGCCAATGCCAATGAGAGCGAATGCATCACATGCGGCAATGTAAATCCCGAACAAATATTCAACATCATTGAAACAAAAGTGATTGACGAATACGGGAACGCCACATTAACCCGAAAAATTTCTCCCAAAGAGTGGAATGAGTATTATTTAAAGGAGCTCAACCCGCGCATGTCCGAAACCCATACCGGTGAAATTCCTAAAAGTACCTTTTCTATTCCTAATAAAATTAATCAATTTAAGGTATTTATTACGCGCGATGTCATGAGTAAGCTTACCAATAAGCAGTACCTCATCATCAATTTCTTAGAAACCCCTATCCTAGCGCTTATCCTTAGCTACTTGGTGCGTTTTTATAATACCGATACCTCCTCAACAGGATACAACTACTCGCAAAACGAAAATATTCCTGCATACCTGCTCATGGCTGTAATTATTGCCTTGTTTGTTGGGTTAACGGTAAGCGCAGAGGAAATTATCCGAGACAGAAGAATTCTGAAGCGTGAATCATTCCTGAATCTAAGCAAAGGCAGTTATCTCTTCAGCAAGGTGGCTATCATGTTTTTCTTGAGCGCCATTCAAACACTCACCTTTGTGCTTATTGGTAACACTATTTTAGGTATTGATGGTATGTACACCGATTATTGGTACATCTTATTTACCACAAGTTGCTTCGCCAATATGCTTGGGCTTAATATTTCTGCGAGCTTTAATTCTGCGGTAACGATTTATATTCTTATCCCATTCCTAATTATCCCGCAATTGTTACTCAGTGGTGTTATTGTTAAATTTGATAAACTTAATCCTGCTGTAACCTCTCAAACCAAGGTGCCGATATGGGGCGAATTAATGGCATCGAGATGGGCCTACGAAGCGCTTGCTGTGAATCAGTATATGAATAACGCTTATGAATCGCAATTTTACAATTACGACAAAACAATTAGCAAAGCTTTATACAAGAAAACATATTACTTAGGTCGTTTGATTGCCAAGGTTGATGATGCAGAAAATCTCTTGAATGACCCAAAAATGCACGAACAATATAAATATGATTTAAGTTTGCTAAAGCATGAGATTGCCAAAGAAATGGCTATTCCGGTTAAGAAAAACAGCATCAAACCTTCATTTGAATACCTTGAGCAACTGAACCCTAACGATTTCAATAAGCAAGTAGGAACTGCCACCAAAAAATATCTCAATGAATTGAAAAATGAGTACTACGTGAAGATGGAAAATCAGGCGAGTTCAAAGAGAGAAAAAATAGTCAATAAAATAAACAGGGAACAAAAAAATGGCATGGAAATGCTTATTAATGCCCATGAAAATGCCAACCTTAAAGATTTAATGACAAACAGACAAGTAATTGATAAGATGCTTGAAATTGATGGAAAACTCATACAAAAAATTGATCCCATTTACCTAGATCCGGAACCGGACGGAATTATTAGAGCACACTTTTTTGCACCACGCAAGCCATTGGCAGGTGACTATTACTCCACCTATTGGATAAACAGTTTGGTGATTTGGGGAATGAGCCTATTAATGGCTGTTACGCTCTATTTTGACCTACTTAAAAAACTGCTCGACAGTGTTGAAAAAAGTTTCAGCGCCTTCAAACGCAAAAAGTAAAGTACTAATTGTTTCTCCGCTGATTACCAAGGAAAAGCATGATGTAATAAACTAAAGTGGCCAAAGAGCCCAACGCAGCTACCACATAGGTCATTGCTGCCCATTTAAGCGCATCTTTTGCGTAAGCATGATTAGAGCGATCGGTAATACGAGCGCTTTCGAGCCAATTCAAAGCCCTGCGTGAGGCATCAAACTCTACCGGTAGCGTGATGAATGAAAACAAGGTAGTCATAGAAAATAGCGCAATACCAATACCCAAGGGAATTAAGCTGACATTAATTAAAACCACCCCGGCCAATAAAACCCATTGCATATATTTTGAAGTAGCGCTAACAATAGGCACCAACTGACTTCTAAAATTTAACCATGCATATGATTTGGCATGCTGTATGGCATGCCCGCACTCGTGCGCAGCTACCGCTGCTGCAGCCACGTTTCTGCCATGATACACTTCTCTGCTCAAATTCACTGTTTTGTCAATAGGGTTGTAATGATCGGTCAATTGTCCCTCTACCGAAATTATTTTTACATGATAAATTCCCTCGTCTTGCAGCATCCTCATAGCTACTTCATAGCCATTCATATTGCCATGCAAGTGCATACCGCTATATGTTTGAAGCTTATTCTTTAATTGATTGCTAACTGCCCAACTGATGAGGGCAAAAATTCCAAATATGATATATATTCCCATTGTTGTTTTTTTGTTTGTTGTCCACAAAAATTTTTCCAAAATTATTTTAAGTGACAATTTAACTGAATTTTAAATGCTTTTAACAGTTTTATGTCAGCTATTCATACAATGTTAACACTCGCTTATTATTGATGATACATAACACACCTATCATTGTCAAAAAAATTTTATGCAGGCCAACAGAAGTATACTTATTGCAGATGATGAACCCGACATCAGAGAGTTTATCTCTTATAATTTAGCAAAGAGCGGCTTCACTGTGTTTAAGGCCAACAATGGCATTGAGGCACTCGAATTAGCTTTGCAAACAAAACCTGCTTTGGTCATACTAGATATTATGATGCCAGAAATGAATGGCTTCGAGGCCAGCAAAAAAATGAGAGAAAATATTACCCTTGATCACACCCGCATATTTTTTCTATCGGCCATGAGCGAAAACATGGCAAGAACTTCGGGCTATCAAATATTTGTGGATGGCTTTTTGCCCAAACCAATTTCAATAAAAGAGTTATTGAGCAGAGTCAATCAGATATTATCTGATGATATCAATTGACTCATCACACTACTCAATAAAAGTAGCGTGATGAGCGCAATATAAAACAATTTGAATTAGCTTAATACTTGCTTAACTAAGTCGGCAGCTTCTTGCAATTGAATGGCAGAGAATACCTTTAACCCCGACTCGTCAATTATTTTCTTGGCTTCAACAGCATTGGTACCTTGCAATCTTACAATAATTGGAACATGTATGTTGCCCATATTATTATAGGCATCTACAATACCTTGAGCAACCCTATCGCAACGCACAATACCACCAAAAATATTTACAAGAATGGCTTTTACATTGGGGTCTTTTAAAATAATTCGGAACGCTTGTTCAACTCTTTGAGCATTGGCTGTACCGCCAACATCAAGAAAGTTGGCAGGTTCTCCCCCACTGAGCTTAATAATGTCCATAGTTGCCATAGCAAGACCGGCTCCATTCACCATACAACCAACGTTCCCATCTAATTTTACATAGTTAAGATTATGTTCACCGGCCTCAACTTCTGTTGGGTCTTCTTCATGAATATCGCGCAGGGCGGCAAGATCAGCGTGTCTGTATAGTGCGTTTTCATCAAGGTTAACCTTTGAGTCAACAGCAATAATTTTATTATCGGATGTTTTAAGTACAGGATTAATTTCAAACATAGCCGCATCAATCGAGTCGTAGGCCTTATACAAAGCGCTCACGAATTTTACCATTTCTTTGTGGGCTGCTCCCTCAAGACCTAGGTTAAATGCAATTTTTCTTGCTTGAAAACCTTGCAAACCAACCTTAGGGTCTACCTCTTCTTTATGAATTAAGTGAGGCGTGTTGTGCGCAACCTCTTCTATATCCATACCACCTTCGGTGCTGTACATAATAATGTTTCTTCCGGTTGCACGGTTTAACAATACACTCATGTAAAACTCTTTGGGTTGTGATTCACCTGGATAATAAACATCTTGTGCAATAAGCACTTTATTTACTTTTTTACCTGCCTCACCTGTTTGAATGGTGACAAGCACGTTTCCTAAAATATTGCTTGAGATGGTTTTTACATCATCGAGCGACTTAGCGAGTGCCACTCCTCTTTGCTCGGTCCCTTTAATTTTACCTTTTCCGCGCCCTCCGGCATGAATTTGAGATTTTACAACCCACCAACCTGTACCGGTTTGTTTTTGTAAATCCTGAGCTGCTTTGACAGCCGCCTCTGGCGTGTCGGCAACAATTCCTTCTTGTATGGCAACTCCAAAAGATTTTAGTACTTCTTTTCCTTGATATTCGTGTATGTTCATATGATAAATTTAAAGGCTCAAATGTAATATAATTTCTAATAAGTGCGGGGCATTTTTTATGTTGTTATGATTTCTCCTCCCAAATGCGAGCTAGGTTAATGATAGTGTCAACTGCGCGTTCCATGTCTTGAACGCTCACCCATTCTAACTTGCTGTGAAAAGCATGCTCTCCCGCAAAAATATTGGGGCAAGGCAGTCCCATGAAAGACAATCGGGAACCATCAGTACCGCCACGGATACTTGACAACACAGGAGTTAGCCCACTTCTCTGAACAGCTTCAACTGCATAGGAGGAAACCTGTGGATGATGCTGCAATACTTCTTTCATGTTTCTATATTGTTCTTTCACTTCAAAATTGTAGCTAGCCCCCGGATATTTTTGAATTACCTGATTCACTATTTCCTCAAGCAATGCCTCGTGCTTTTTCAAATTAGCAGTCTCAAAATCTCTGATAATGAACTGTACCGTTGTTTTCTCGATAAGGCCGTTCACGCTCACCGGATGAATGAATCCTTCTTTTTTATCGGTAGATTCGGGAGATAGTTTGTCTTTGGGAAGCGCATCAATAATGGCAGCGGCTATCTTGATGGCGCTTTGCATTTTTCCCTTAGCAAACCCGGGATGCGTGCTCACCCCATGTATGGTTAGTATCACGCCATCGGCACTAAACGTTTCATCTTCTATATGTCCGGCAGTTTCGCCATCAACCGTGTAGCCATATTGAGCGCCAAGTTTGGCTAAGTTTACATGATTCACACCTTTGCCAATTTCCTCATCGGGAGTAAAAAGAATTTTAATCGTCCCATGTTTTATTTCGGGATGTTGAATCATTTGATAAACAGCATCCATAATTTCGGCTACACCGGCTTTGTTATCGGCTCCAAGTAATGTGCTGCCATCAGCGGTTATAATGTCGTTGCCTAATTGATTGTTGAGCTCCGGATGTTCGTCCTTTTTAAGCACTTGTGTATGATCGGCTGGCAACACAATATCTTGCCCCTGATAGTGATGGTGAATGATAGGTTTTACATTAGCACCGCTACAATCTGGAGAGGTATCAACATGAGAACAAAAACAAATAACAGGAACCTGCTTTGAAGTGTTTGAAGGCAATGTAGCGTATACATAACCGTACTCATCGAGGTGCGCATCATGCAAACCCATTTCTTTCAACTCCTTTACCAATAAATTACTTAAATCTTTTTGTTTAAGTGTGGATGGAAATGTATTAGACTCTGGGTCTGATTGTGTATCAATTTGCACATAGCGCATAAAGCGTTCGGATGCTGTGTAGGTAAATTTCATACTTTAAGATAGAGGAATAGTTAAATAATACATAAATCAATTAAAAACAATGAAAGTTTAATCAGCAAGCACAAGCTTAGCAGCCTGATAATTCAAACCATCATTAAAGACAAGTTGATAAATCCCTGCAGAGAGACCGCTAAGATTGATTTGATAATTGATTGTTTGGGCCGGAATCTTGTGGTTTACAACCCAACGGCCTTCATTGTTGTAAATGTTGCATTCAATGATGTTATTCGATTGAGGAAAATTACCTAAATCAACCGTTACCGTTTGCTTGGCAGGATTGGGGGTTAATTTAATTTGGGGCTTGGTAGCGTTATTTTTTAGAGCAGTAATACCTGCTTTCATGGCTAAGGCATATTCACCTTTTTGGATGGAATCGATTCTAATTGTGCCAAATTTATCAGAGGCGTTGCTCATTTGTTTGGTATAGTAAGGATATTTGCTCCAAGCTTCAGCTGTTGAACTTCTGTAAAGCAACACTAAACTATCTTCATTGTATGGTGATGTAAATAAAAGATTATCGAGATACTGATTGCCGCTAGCCATGTTACTTCTGCCATCATAAATCATGGTAGCTGTACCTTTGAAACCCGATGAAAAAATTCCATCAATTTTGTGGTATCTGTTGGGAGAAATAACATAACCTGACCATGGATCAACAGGGTCGGGAGCAGCAAAGTGATGCTGCACAATTAAAAAGGTAGAATCACTTACACCACTGATGTTGAAGTTGATTTTTAAATCAGGGAAATTGTTCACTCCTGTTGTTTTAATTGTTTTGTACTGCGTTACTGTGGCAAGGCTTAATTTACCCTCTAAATCAACTCCTGCCAATGTTGGCACAAATGGAACATTAATATTGAAAGAAGCAGATGCACCACTCATTGTTACGGTGGAGGTGTATGTATTGAAGTTATCATTCATGAATGTTATTTCCAATGGAACATTGGTAAATAAGTTGGGAGCTCCCGTTATTTTTTGCTTGATAAATACTTGCACCTGACTTAGGCTACCGTTGGGTATTACCTGCATCGAGTCGATTGAGAAATGAGCATATCCCGGATTGAAAACCCAATTATTGAAACAATCAGATAAATCTAAGCCACTGCTTGTCTCAAAATCTTGGCGCATTTTATCGCTGTCAACATGCCCAAAAGCATTGTTATTGAGGTAATACTTTACCGCATTAAAAAATAGTGAATCACCCATATATGCCCTTATGGTGTGAGCAATTGCGGCACCTTTCAAATAAACATGATCACCATAGGTCCATTCATGTGGTACACCGGAAACGGCTCTATATCCTCCCTCTTTGATGTGCGCATGTTGAAGTATTTTTGCTTGATTGGTTCTAATTGCATTTTTGTAAGCATCCCAACCATATAAACTCTCTGTAAACACAAAGGCCGAAAAACTCGCCCAACCTTCATTGAGCCACATATCTTCAGCTGTTTTACAAGTTACCAAATCTCCAAACCAATGATGAGAAAGCTCATGACTCATCAACTCGGCTTCATAGGCAGTGGAGCCAGATGTTACGGCACTTCTCGGGTAAGCAATATTGGTAGCATGCTCCATAGCACCTCCATTAAATGGAACGAGCACAAAACCAACCTTACTCCATAAATAAGGTCCAAATCTTTCCTCAAAAGCATCAAAAGCATTTTCTAAGTTGATAAAAGAATTTTTCATATTGGTTGTGTCGGCAGGCACTGCTATTAATTCTACAGGCACGTTGCCGTTGATTCCGGTAAAGGTTTGATTAACCGTTGTGTAATTTGCCACCGCAATACTGGCCAAATAACTCGGAATATCTTGTTCTAAAAGCCAGTTCCATGTAACTGTATTATTCGGATTGTTCGTTTGAGAGGTCAATAAACCATTGCAAACTGCTCTGTGCACGTTTGAGGTAGTAATAGCAAAACTATAGGTGGCTCTTTCCACAAAATTATCAAAGCAAGGATGCCAAACCCTGCCGTAAACATGAGGATCGGCAGAGAAACCAACTCCTAAATTGTAAGCATAACCGCTGCCGAAAGCAAAGCCCCCAAATCCACTAGGATCTGTTTGAGGAATACCGTTATAGGCCACCCTTACCGTTAAGGTATCGCCAATACTGTACTGATTGCCTAAAGCTACCACCAATAAAGTATCGTTATAACTATAGTTGAGTAGCGCCCCTGACATCATTACGGAGTCAACATTCATTTTCAACAAATCAAGACTTAAATGAGCAATTCCGTTTATCTTTGGTGTAAAAGTCACATCGGTGTATCCGCTTATAGGACTGCTTGTAACACTCGTTATATTCAGATTAACATGAAAGTGAAGCACATCAACAGTATCGCTGCGTTGATTGTGATTGATATTGTATAGGTAGTTGTTACTATTTCCGGGACCAGAAGCATTAGCTAACAATGATGCAAGGATAAGCGTGAGCATTAACCCTAATTTAGATAAATACATAGCATTTTAATTTTTTGTAAAATTACTAATTTCAGTAGAAAGAAACATGACAATTTGCCAATTCTTTTGACACCGGTACTCAAATTCTGAGCGTAACAAAACTACTCAATTACAAAGGTGATTTTATTGCTTTAGGTATGGTTGTGACTTATAATTCAGATCAAGATTT
>JALRAS010000057.1 GCA_023262495.1 Bacteroidia bacterium
GATTTTATGAGGGCTTAATTGCCAACATCAATTTATTTTCATCATCATGTTGAACAGGTTGAAAGCACTTGTTCAACTTGCAGATGATCATGTGTTTTATCGGGTAAAATAAAATTCATAGTTATTTTGCCTAGAGAAATGAGTTTCCCCCGCAGGCAGCACAACAAATGCGTTGACTTCCGACAAATTGGTTAAATCTCCGGAACCGTTGCCCTGAAAAGGTGTAGCGATATACTCCCCCATTTCATTTTGATTGATTTTGGCTTGCATAAAATAAGTGAGTGCTGGTTTGAAAGTAACTTCCTCTGAAACCAAGCAGCGATATTTGATCATGCTTCTGCCAACTATCGAAGATAAAAATGGTAAGAGGTATACATAGGTACAAACCGCTGCCGACACAGGATTTCCGGGCATGGCAAATATCAAACAATTTGCTCTTCTTCCAAACCAAAAAGGTTTAGCGGGGCGCTGTGCAACCCCATGAAAAAGCTTCTCCGTTTTGAGTTGCATCAATACAGGCGGAATAAAGTCGGCCTTTCCTTTTGAAACAGCACCGGTAATGATTACTATTTGATATTGCTTCATACACTGATCAAGCAATTGTTTTAATCCTGCAATTTCATCGCGCACAATAAATCGATCGGCTTCCAAACCTTTTTCGGATAGCGCTGCACCAATCATTAATGGATTTGATGCTCTAATTTGAAAGCACTCGGGTGTTGTCTCTACTGCTGTTAATTCATCACCGGTAGCAATAATGGCTATCCTTGGATTACAAAATACACTCAGCTGATGCTTACCTACTGTTGCTAATAGTGCCATATCTGTTGCATTTATAGATTGGCCTTTAGTTAATATACTGGCGTTTGCGGCCTTATCGCTCCCTTGGGCATGTATATTTTGATGCTGCTTGATAAACACTTCACTGATCAAAGAAAAAACCTTATCACCGGTAGCTGATTGCTTATGCTCGAGATCTTCATAACGTATCACGGCATCACACCCGGCAGGAAGCACTGCACCCGTCATTACCTCAATACAATTGTGTGCATGCTCAAGCGATACAGGAGCTTCTCCCGCA
The DNA here is from genome assembly GCA_023262495.1 of Bacteroidia bacterium. Lineage (GTDB taxonomy): Bacteria > Bacteroidota > Bacteroidia > UBA4408 > UBA4408 > CAIKXD01. The sequence continues at coordinate 1,082 of JALRAS010000057.1, forward strand.
TATTGTATTTTATCGCATATCCATTCGCGTCTGCCATTGAGGTACTCATAGTAACTAATAGCGATGCCATCCATACTCACCCTGTTAAAGGGAGGCATGTCTCTATCGGCATACACATTTTCGGCTAGCATACGCCCAAGAGCATCCTTCATGGCAATAATTTCAGTTGCTAATGAAATGTGCTGGGCTTTGATGATTGCTGATGCTTCTTCAACTGTAATCATACAATATTTATGTATTTGAATTCAAACCAAATATGCTGCATTTTTCACTATCGGCAAAATAGCACGCCACAATCATGAATTATTTTTGCTAATTTTACAACATGTCAAACAAACATCTTACACATGTCAATCAACACGGAATGGCCGAAATGGTTGATATATCTGACAAAGAAAAGACACTGCGCAAGGCAAGTGCCAGCGGTACCATGTATCTTCCTGCTGAAATATTTTGCCTACTCAATAACAATGAAATAACATCCTCTAAGGGCCCTGTGTTTAATACAGCTGTAATTGCAGGCACAATGGCTGTAAAAAATACTTTTGCGGCTATTCCTTTCTGTCATCAAATTGGCATTGATAGCTGTAAATTTTCCTTTGCCTTTAACAACGCTTTAAATGAGGTTTTGATTACCTGCGAGGTAATTAGTTTTGGTAAAACAGGTGCCGAAATGGAAGCACTTCATGGTGTATCTGTAGCCTGCCTCACCGTGTATGATATGTGCAAAGCCATCTCTCCACTTATGGAAATAAAAAATTTGAAACTGATAAAAAAATCGGGTGGTAAAAATGATTTCGAACGGGCATAGTCACCATCACAAAAGCACTCCGCCAATTCACCAAAATGAAATAGGAATTTGGGGCATAGGTTGTACTGCGCTCAACCGTGTATATGAAGAGGCCATAAAAAAAATACCCCAATTTAAAATCGGTTATTTAGATACCAAGCATCATGATGTTGCAACTTCTTCCCTATCGATTTTAGAGCAAGACAAATTACATTTGCGCATCAATCAAACACTACAAAAAAATCAAATTTCCAATTTCTTTAACACGGCAGATTTCTTACTTGTAAATGGTAATCACACTGAAGCTAAGGAAATGTGGCTAGTGCTCGATGGTAAAAAACCTTACAAAGAAAACTTGGCCAACATGGCTAAAACATCAATCATTTTTTACAATGAAGAAGCTAAGGACACCGCAATGCAGCTGGCATCAAAAAATAGTCATGTGCAGCTGATAGCAGGATACTCCGAGGACCTGTTATTGAACGCTATTGAATCCAAAATAAACCAAGCCAAACCTGCTTTAAAAGGAATAGTGCTTACCGGTGGCAACAGCACAAGGATGCAACAAAATAAAAGTTTGTTGATTTATCACAAGCTACCACAATGGCTGCATTTGTCACAATTATTGGAGCAACAAGGATTAGATACCTACCTTTCAAGTACCGAAAAAAATGCTCCCCTCTTTGAAGGAAAAGCATTGATTGTTGACAAAATATCAGGTTTTGGTCCGCTCTCAGGAATTATTTCATGCTTGCTTACTTTAAAGGATAGCGCCCTTTTGGTTTTAGCATGCGATTTACCTTTAATTGATGCAATTACGCTGCAGGAGCTGATACAAGCACGAGACCAATCAAAAGTAGCAACCGTATTCTATAATGACGAAAGTGGATTTTTAGAACCATTAATTGCTATCTATGAACCTCGTGCCTTACCCACAATGCTGCAATTACTCGCACTAGGTTACAGATGTCCGCGTAAAATGCTGATGCAATGCGATATTTTAAAAATAAATACAAAAAATACGCAAGCGCTATGCAATGCCAACTTCCCAGAAGAAAGGGAGAAAATAATGAAACAGCTAAATAAAATTTGAAAGAAATGATGGTTAAGATTCTATTCTTTGGGGCGTTGATTGATGTAACAAAAACAGACTCCCTGCAGCTAATTAACATTGCGCAAACCGATGAATTAATGGCAGCATTGCATGAAAAATATCCTTTGCTTTGTCACTATAAATTCAGTATTGCGCTCAATCGAAACTTTATCAACAACAATTGTGATTTACAAGATGGCGATGAGGTTGCTTTGATGCCTCCCTTCGCAGGCGGTTAATTTTCACCTATGGAATTAAGTGTTGCAGAAAAAGAGCGATATGCTCGACAAATCGTTTTGAACGGATTTGGTTTGGAAGGTCAGCTTAGATTAAAAGAAAGTACCGTATATGTGATTGGTGCAGGCGGATTGGGCAGCTCGCTCCTGCTTTACCTTGCTGCAGCAGGCATTGGAAAACTCGTGATTATTGATGGCGACAAGGTACAGCTAAACAACCTTCAAAGACAGATCATTTTCAATAATCAACAATTACAAAAAAACAAAGCAGCAGCCGCTAAGGATACCTTGCAGCATTTGAATGAACACACCCAAGTTGAGGTGATTGAAACATTCATTAACTCAGAAAACATCAGAAAAGTAGTGCCCGAAGGTTCTTTGATTGCCGATTGTAGCGACAATTTCAAAACCCGTTTTTTAATCAATGATTATGCTGTAGAACATGATTGCGTGCATGTAAGTGCCGCTGTTTATAAACATCAAATACAGTTTGGTGTATTCAATTACCCGCTAAAAAACAATGAGCGAAGCGCCACCTTGAGATGCGCCTTTCCCGAAAGTACGATGGAAGAAATTCAAGACTCATGCGCGCAAACCGGTGTGATTGGCGTTGTGCCCGGCATTGGTGGGATGCTCATTGCCGCAGAATTGATAAAAGTAATCAACCACCAAGCCGATGTTCAATACAATAAACTAATTACCTTTGATACCAACAAGATGAGCATGCAGCATTGGCAAATTCAAAGAAAAAAGCAATAAGCAAAAATGAAGCAAATACAATTTATTGAAGGCCCTCTGAGTCCTCAACTCACTGTTGATATGTTGCAAGCACATACTCAATCGCTGCACGATGGTGCTTATACCCTTTTTTGCGGCAGAGTCCGTGCCGATGTAAATGACGGATTGAAGGTAAAGGGAATCAACTACAGTTGCTACGAAAGTATGGCTGTTCAATTATTGGAAAAAAATTTAGCTGAACTAAAAAACAATTACACAATCAGCGAAATATTTGTTTTACACAGTGTAGGATTTGTGCCTGCAGGCGGAATATCTGTAATGCTAATGATTTCTGCTCCTCATCGTAAACAAGCACTCGAAGCGCAAGAGGCTCTATTGCCAATCATCAAATTCGAAATTCCTATCTGGAAAAAAGAAATTTACGAGGATGGCAGTCATACTTGGACCTCCTAAACCAATCAACTGCTGTGCGGGATTAAACCCATTACACTTTCATTTGGGTGCATCTGACTCGGGTAAATTGCCCGCACAGACTATTTTTATGGCATTTTATGAGAATATGATAGATTAAATCTGCGAGGAGTTAAGTATAAACACATTTTGGTTAACAAGTTAATAAGCTTCATGACCCATTTTTTGTAACTTTACCGCTTATAATTACCTACAAAAAAGTAATTATTCATTAACTAAAATTCGATTACAAACAATGAATGAAGAAGAACTAGACCCATCAGGAGAAGGCGAACTAGATAATAGTGACAACAAAGACATTCAAAACATACTACCCGTAAGCGGTATGTTCCAAAATTGGTTTTTGGACTATGCCAGCTACGTGATTTTAGAGCGTGCGGTGCCTGCTGTTGAGGACGGACTCAAACCGGTGCAGAGAAGAATTTTGCATGCCATGTATGAGCTTGAAGATGGACGTTACAATAAAGCTGCCAATATCATTGGGCATTGCATGAAGTATCATCCACATGGTGACGCATCGATTGCAGATGCGATGGTACAGCTAGGGCAAAAAGATTTGTTGATCGATTGTCAAGGAAATTGGGGCAACATACTTACCGGTGACAGTGCGGCTGCCTCTCGTTACATTGAAGCGCGCTTGAGTAAGTTTGCATTGGAGGTTGTGTTTAATCCCAAAACTACTGTTTGGCAGGCCTCCTATGATGGTCGTAATAGAGAACCTGTTACACTCCCTGTGAAATTCCCGTTACTTTTGGCGCAAGGCGTTGAAGGGATTGCTGTAGGTTTGGCGTGTAAAATAATGCCACATAACTTCAATGAATTGATTGACGGCTCTATTGATATTTTAAGAGGTAAAAAAGTGTCGCTTGTTCCTGATTTTCCAACAGGCGGCTTAGCTGATTTCAGCAACTACAACGATGGTTTAAGAGGCGGAAAAATTAGAATTCGTGCCAAGATCAATCAGATTGATAAAAAAACATTGGTAATTACTGAAATTCCTTTTTCAACTACTACCGGAAGCTTGATGGAGAGCATCGTTTCGGCCAATGAAAAAGAAAAAATTAAAATCAGAAAAATTGAGGACAACACTGCCGAAAATGTAGAAATCATATTGCATTTACATCCCGGGATTTCTCCCGATAAAACTATAGATGCACTCTACGCATTTACCAATTGTGAGGTGTCGGTTTCTCCAAATGCCTGCATCATTGAAAATGAGAAACCGCGTTTTGTTGGTGTAAATGAAATGCTAAAAATTTCAACTCACAAAACACTCGAGCTGCTGCGCCTTGAATTAAACATCAGAAAAGGCGAAATTGAAGAAGCATGGCATTTCTCCTCTCTTGAAAAAATATTTATTGAGAAAAGAATTTATCGCAATATTGAAGAAAGTGAAACTTGGGAAGAGGTACTATCTGCCATCGATAAAGGATTGAAGCCATACAAAAAGCTTTTCAAGAGAGCAATCACAACTGATGATATTGCCCGTCTCACAGAAATAAAAATTAAAAGAATTTCTAAGTTCGATAGTTTCAAAGCTGATGAGCACATCAAAAACTTAGAAGAAGAACTTCAATTGGTCAATCATCATCTTGAACATATTGTTGAATACGCGATTGAGTATTTCAAAAATTTAAAAAAGAAATACGGAAAAGGAAGAGAAAGAAAAACTGAAATCAAAGCATTTGAAATTATTAATGCTACAACTGTTGCAGTAGCCAACGAAAAATTATACGTGAACCGTGAAGAAGGTTTTGCCGGCTACAACATGAAAAAAGATGAGTATGTATGCGACTGTTCTGATATTGATGATATCATTGTATTTAGAGATGACGGCAGCATGTCGGTTTCAAAAGTTAGCGATAAATCATTTGTTGGCAAGGGCATCATTTACATCAATGTATTCAGAAAAAATGATGAGCGCACCATTTATAATATGATTTACCGCGATGGTACAAAAGGGAAATCATTTGCAAAGCGTTTTGCTGTAAGCGGTGTTACGCGCGATAAAATTTATGACCTCACCAAAGGTAACAAGGGCTCTGAAGTATTGTACTTTACTGCCAATGCAAATGGTGAAGCCGAAGTGGTAACAGTCATTCACAAACCACTGCCAGGGATTAGAAAACTTCAATTCGATTTCGATTTTGGCGGATTGGCCATCAAGGGAAGAAATAGTCAAGGCAACACGCTTACCAATTACGGAATAAAAAAAGTGGTGCTTAAAGAGAAGGGATTGAGTACTTTAGGTGCAAGAAGTATTTGGTTTGATGACACCATTCAAAGACTCAATACTGATGGTCGGGGTACACTGCTTGGGGAGTTTAGTGCCGATGATAAAATTCTTTATATCACCCAATCGGGTCATTATCGACTCATCAATTTCGACTTGAGCAACCACTTCGATGAAGACATGATACTAATTGAAAAATTTAACCCCGAAAAACCGGTTGCCGCAGTATACTTCGATGCAGAGAAAAAAGAATATTATGTAAAGCGATTTTTAGTTGAAGTTACTGATAAAAAAACTTTGTTCATCAGTGAGTTTGAAGGCTCGAGATTAGAGATGGCCACCACCTGCCTACAGCCTCAAATTGAAATCAAGTTTCAGAAAAAGAAAAACAATGAAATCCCCGACCAACAGCTAGACTTAAAGGAATTTATTGGCGTGAAAGGATTAAAGGCAAAGGGCAATCGTTTAACCACTAATCCTGTAAAGGAAATCAACAACATCAGCCCCCCTGATCCTGAAGAAATAAAACCGGTACCAGAGCCAATCATAGCTGAATTGCCGGTAGATGCCAATGTTGAAATTGATTATGACCGACTTGAGCAATTGAAAAATATCCGTAAGAATTTAGACAATATGGATACTCAAATGACACTTGATTTAGAGTAATGATTGATGCCCATTTTTATTGATCAAATGAAAAGAGCGGTAGCAATACCTGCCGCTCCTAAAAGAATTGTTTCGCTTGTTCCCTCCCAAACCGAGCTGTTGAAAGATCTCGGATTGACTAACGAAGTAGTTGGCATTACCAAGTTTTGCATACACCCAAACGATTGGCATGTGAACAAAACTCGTGTGGGCGGTACTAAAAATGTAAACTTCGAAACGATTGAAAAATTACAACCTGACTTAATTATTGCAAACAAAGAAGAAAACTCTCAAGAAGATATTTTATTACTTGAAAAAAAATATCCGGTTTGGATTAGTAATATAATAGATTTAAATGATGCCTTGCTAATGATCAAAGAGGTGGGAGTAATTACCAACAGGATTGAAGCGGCCATGCATCTTTCCGAAAAAATAAGGATACAATTTGAAGCCTTGGAAAAATTGATGGAAGGAAAGCAAAAGAGGCGTGTGGCTTACTTCATTTGGAATAAACCAATGATGGCTGCGGGCACTGATAATTTCATTAATGACATGCTGCGTAGATGTTGCTTGGAAAATATTTTTGAGCAATCAAGCTATTTCAACGAGCAAAAGCAATCGGTAAGATATCCTGTCATACAGTCCAATGAATTATCAACTGCTGCCCCTGATTTAATCTTGCTTTCCTCTGAACCATTCCCCTTTCGTGAAAAGCATATACAAGCATTTAAAGCTATTTGCCCTTTGGCAGAGATAAAAATTGTTGACGGGGAAATGTTTAGCTGGTATGGATCAAGGTTGCAATTTTCTGCGGATTATTTTAAAACAGTGATTTGATTTTTTTTGATTATTTATTTTAGAAACTACTCACCTTGTGCTTTATCGATTAAGCATTTTCTAACGAAAAACATAGAATAAAAAAAAGGCGCAGTGAATTACTGCGCCCTTGCAAATTTATACGCTGACTAAAGATGTTATTATTTAACCACTTGAAATTTATTCACGAAATAGGTGCCTTCTTTTTGACTGTTTAATTTCAAAATGTAGATACCAGCGGGCATATCATTGGTATTGATCATAATAGTACTATCGTAACCACTGAGCAACTTGGTACTAACTTCCTTGCCTGTAATATCAGTTATACTGATAGTTGAATTTGATCTTACATGATTTAAATAGAACGACTCTGAAGCAGGATTAGGATACATGGTCACAGGTATGTTGGCTTCCTCCTCAATTCCAACAGATACAACAGGGTCGTAGTAGCTGGCTCCAATAGGTTGAAGTGTAACTGGATCAATGTCTATGGTCATTAATAGACAGTGAGAATTATTGTGTACAAAGGAATAGGTTATGGTGGTGTCTGAATATGTTACACTATTGGGATTTACTGGGGGGTTGTAAGTCGTGGAATCTACGGTGTATGTATATTCTTTAATTCGCAATACGTTATTAAATACTCCAAATGGAGTAGATAATGTACCTGTGGCATCGGCCTCAAATGCTTGTACAAAACTTGTTTTAGCTGTTACTGTGGTTACAAATGGAATAGAGGCTGTAATTACAAATTGAGCAGTATTATTTCTGGTACTGTTTAATGAAAAAGGGGTAGGAATAATTAATCTGTTCGGGTTAAAATCGATATGATTAATGTTTAAACCCAAATTTGGATTAACAATCAGACCCTGATCATATACTCCATCAAAGTAAAAACCATCAGCGTTCGTTTGTAAGAGCGTTGCTGATGAATCAGCAGCATTATTGTTAACAACTGCATTTGCATTTGGAAACAAGGTAGACAAATTCATATAGGCGGGAGCTGTAGAAAGCGCCTCTAAAATAAAACCGCTGGTATCATTCACAGTAAATGAATTGGTGTAATTCCAGGTTTGGCCAGCACCAGGAGGTGTTAAGATGATATTATTGGCAGTTGTATCAATAAACTCTATCCAAGCCTCCCCAACAGTAGGCAAACTGGCCGATGTAATGGTTTGTGAAATTGCATGTGTAATTGAATACACCATTAGTAAAAGTGTAATTGTTTTTTTCATTTTCTTATCGTTTAAATTAATACTACTTGTGTTAATTGATGTTGGTGATTTGTATTCTGATATTGTTTTTGTAGAAGAATCAATAGCTAAACACCTGCGATTGCGGGGTTCCGCTGATAGGCGTCCAACCAACTTTGTATCCATAGGCGCATGTCAAACTTGAGGCATTACCATTTTGGTCAACACCCAGGTCGAGTGTTACATTGTAAACGCCTGCAACATTATGTTTTAAACTACCCATTGTAGGGCGCCAAAAACCGCAGTATGAATTAGACACCCATGGCGATACATAATTAGTTACAAAAGGTTGGCCATTTCTATTCAAGCCCCATGAATCTGTGTTTGGTGTATTATTTACCAGTGTATCGCCATTTGAGGTAAATTTCACATAGGCGTAAGGAATTCCCGGAGTGGCATTGGCCTGTATATATTCCCATGTAGTAATTCGCGCGCTGTTCCATGATGCTTGAGTACCATCGCTGAAAGCAACTTGTAAATTAAGCGACCGCTCCTGAAAAGTAAAATTACTTGTACCCAAAAGAAAAGTCAACCAGTTAATTCCATTTACATTTTTAAGGGTTTTTTCACCATTGAAAGTAATCGATTTGTTGTTACTCAATTTGGTTACTTTAAAATTGATAAACGTAAACTTCAACACTGAGCCCGCATTTTTCCATTTATTTCCGTTCACTAATTGAACCTTTATTTGACCGCTCCTAGTACGTGAAGGACTGAAGCAAGGTGTTATCCCATCAAAATTATAGAATAAAATTTTGTTGGCAATTTGACTACTGTCGATGGTTACACCGCACAACTCACTCGAATAACTTGCACTGGTTCGCCCTCCAATACTGGTATTATCAATAGAACTATTGATATCGTTATTGATATTATCAGATTCACTCTTGATGTCATTGGCATCTTCGTTGAATTGTTTGAGATTTTCCTCGAGTACAACAGTTTCTTCTTTTTTCTTGCATGAGGAAATGATTGATGCCCCAATAAAGCACATTAGTATTAATAGCTGTATCCTTTTCATATCGAATATTTGTTTTGAAATTATTATTAGCAATGATTTACTGTTATAGTTTTGCAAAAGTAGCTACTTTTTGAATTTGATTTTCAGCAATTTAGAGTAATTAAAAAAATAATTATTAAACACGCTAAACATCTTTTAAAAGTGTGTGTTTATATCAATGAATTACGAAAGTAATTTTTTTCATGGTGGAAAAGGGGGTGCAGCCTAACAGCTGTGCCCTTTTTATTTTGTCCATATTTCAAATGCCTCATCTGCCTGAAATTTCAGCATAGAAAGTCCGTTCATCACAGCTGCGCCTCTTTCCCTTCCTTTTTTCATGAATTGTGTTTCAGCAGGATTATATACCAAATCGCAAAGTAAATGATCGGCACCTATAGACATATATGGAATGGGTGGCACTCCATCAACATCGGGGTAGGTGCCGAGCGGAGTGGTATTCACAATTAACTTGAATTGTTCCATTACAAACGGATTGAGCTGATTGTAAGACAATACATTACTTGATTGCGATTGGTTTTGCCTTGTAACAAATAAATACTCTATTCCCAGTGATTTTAGCGCATAGGCAATAGCTGCTGATGCACCACCTGTGCCTAATATCAGTGCTTTATGATGATGCACGCTTAAATAAGGACGCAAAGATTTTAGAAACCCTATCCAATCAGTGTTGTAACCTGTTAGGTAAAAACTACTATCGGGCCAATGCGTTACTTTTACCGTATTAACGGCACCTATTTCCTCTGCCTCAATACTACATGAATCGATAAACGGAAGAATAGCTTGTTTGTATGGTATCGTTACGTTGAAACCATTAAGTTTATTTTTTTTAATCAACTGATGCAATGCAAACTCTGTCAACACCTTCATTTCAAAGGGTTGATAGGTGTAATCATGAAGTTGCAGTTGCAAAAACTTTTCATTGAAATAGTCTGGCGAAAAGCTATGAGACAGAGATTGACCGATGAGCCCGAGATTCATTTAAGATGCTTTCCTTTTTTCATTGCGCGCTTTGATCAACTCAATAATCACAGGCAGAATAGAAATAAAAATAATAATCAAAGCAACCAATTCTATATTTTTTCTGATCCACTCAAAGTGTCCTAAAAAATATCCTGCAAGGGTAAGTGAACCAATCCACAACAAACCACCTAATAAATCGTAGGATAAAAATCTTCTGTATTTCATTTCGGCCACACCGGCAACAAAAGGAGCAAATGTTCTAACAATAGGAACAAAGCGAGCCATGATGATTGTTTTGGTTCCATGCTTTTCGTAAAACTCTTGCGTTTTATCTAAATACTCTTGTTTAACAATCTGCTTTCCCCTAATTTTAATAGCCAACATACGCAAGCCAATATTTTTACCAATAAAATAATTTAAGTTATCGCCCACCACAGCAGCAATAAAAAGCAAGATAAACAAGTAGCTTAAATTTAAATGTCCGGTGCGGGCAAATAAACCGGCAGTAAACAATAAGGAATCACCGGGTAAAAAAGGCATGATAACCAATCCGGTTTCAATGAAAATTACCAAAAACAAAATGAGGTAAATAGCAGTGTTGTAGTTAGCAAATAGCCAATCAAAATCAAGGTGCAAAATATGCTTAAACAATTCGATCATAAGGATAGGTAATAACCTTTTAAAAGGGAGTTTAAATTAAAAAATCAATAGGTTGGCAAGGATTGGTCAATTTCATTGGCCCAAGCCAAAATTCCACCTTTAAGATTAAACAAGTTAGTATACTTAAAATTGTTTTGCAGGGCCTCGATTACTGCTCGTGATCTGGCACCACTACGGCAATGCACCACTACAGGAATATCTTTTTTTATTTCCTCAACCCTATCCATCACCTCACCCATTGGAATTAACAATCCTTGTATGCTTACAATATCTGCTTCATGTTCTTCACGCACATCTATCAATTGATGAGGCTTTTGATTATCGCGCATTTCTTTTAATTCTTGTACAGTAATTTCTTTGATTTCACTCATAGTAATAGTAGTGTATATAAAGTTATAATTTTTCTATTGTTTTGTTCATCTCCTTTGGCAGGAATGAAAAGAATGTATCACCACGCAAGCCAATTCTTAGGGTTTCAAGCGGAATAATGTCGTTAGGTGCAATATTACCCAAATTCACATTAGCTCCAAAACTCTTGATAAACCAAACTTGTTGACTTTTAATTGGCGCTTCCCACATTATTTTTTCAGGATTTATTTTGGCAATTATTTTATCGATCAAAAGTGTGTGGGTTTTACCATCGCGATGGTAAATTCCTACGTTACCACTCTCTCGTGCCTCGGCAATCACCTTCCAAGAACCTGCCTCTAATTCTTTCTTCATCATTGTGGTCCACTTTGATGGATGTATGATAATTCCTTCTTCCTTAGAGCCCACCTCAGATAATACCGTGTAGTCCTTTGCCAGTTGGTGAATGTAATTACATTTCACATCATGATTCATCGTCAATGAGCCATCGGAAACCTCAGCCATTGTAATTTTATACTTATCCAAAACCTTTCTATATTCATCAAACAACCCTCTGATGATAAACGCCTCAAACAAGGTTCCACCCAAATACACGCGCAATCCGGCCTCATGATACAATTTAATTTTATCTTCCAAACGATTGGTTAGATAGGATGTACCAAAACCCAGTTTAACTAAATCGGTGTATGCTGCATTGGTATCAATAAAATTTTCAACTTCTTTAATTCCTAGCCCCTTGTCCATCATCATGGTAATTCCATTTTTCCTTGGCTTGGGGTCTCTTTCGGGGAGGTGTGGCAAATTAAAATTCATCAGGATAAACGATAAAGTGATATTAAATTCATGATGTCGGGGTTTAATTTAAACGTAGGTTCAAATTCAAGAAATCCTTCATGCCCATCAAAATCTTTTTCAAGTGCGCTTTCGAGCACCGAGAGGCCTTCTTTACTTTTTCCGGTGATAAAACAAAAAGCAGCGTAGCGATAAGCTACCGCAGGATTATCAATGCCAAAGTTAGTAATGGCTTTAGATATGGTTTGAAACAGTGCTTCTTGATCGCCTAATTCATAATACACAAGAGCAAGATCGAGCAATACTTCATAATTGTCCTTTTCCAGTTCTGATGTTCTTTCATAGGCATGACTGGCCTCTTCAAGTTGTCCTGCACGATAAAGTACATCACCATAAATAAACCAATATTCCGGATTATTTGATTCCAGCTCAATGGCCTTTTTAATGAAAAACAAACTCTCCATATAGCTCTCATTCATATCGTGAATGACACCAATACCTAACCAAGCAGGAGACAACTCAGGATCTATTTTTACTGCCTTCTGATAATGATGAAGGGCCATCTTGGGGTTTTCGAGTTTTTCGTAACATTCACCCATGTAATAGTGCGTATAACCATCGGGCTCTTCATGCTCAAAGGTTTGACGATATATATCAATTGCTTCCTGGTATCTCTCCATATTGGCGAGAGCGTTGGCCTTATTAAAATAGGCCGAAGAAAATCCCTCCTCAATAGCAATACAAAAATCGAATGCATTAATAGCCTCCTCGTATTCGCCTAACTTATTGTGAGCTACACCAATGTTGTACCAAACTCCTACCGAATATGGATTTTCATCAATCAATTGATTGTAATAGGTAATACTTTCGCGCAACAAACCTGCTTCTTCAAAGCACCAAGCGAGTTCAAACAAGGCAAGCTCATTTGCGGGATTCTTCATTATGGATAGCTTCAAGAAATAGATGGCCTTTTCAAAGTCTTTTTTGTTCTCGTATTCGATAGCAATCATCATATATATTTCATCCGGTTCCTCGCATAATTTGAGCGCCTGCTTAAAACTGTGAATGGCCTTGTCATGCTCGTTAAGATGGCTATAAAGTGAACCTTTGGTAACCCAAATTTCTTCATTGTCGGGCTCAAATGCCTCTGCACGAGAGAGCAATTCGAAAGCCTTATGTATTTGATTGGAAGCACCAAGTAGTTGTGCCTGCCTTACTAAAAATACAACACAATAAGGATGTTGGGAAAAAGCGATCTCAGCGGCTTTCAGCGCTTTTGAAATGGCTCTGTTATCAGTGTATATCGCTATTATCTCATCAAACTCATCTTCATCAAAAAAGGCACTGCTATTGAACTTGATCATTTGCTCATACCTTTCCAGCAATTTAGCAGAATCGTGTCCGCTTTGTTCTTCATGCTCAAATTCTTCAAACATATTCCCTCCTATTTTAACTGCGCACAAGCGCTGATTAACTTTACCACAAATTTAACTAATTTAATCGCTAATAACGTTAATAAAGTTTCAAATAATTATAAACTGAAAACTATTTATTAATAAATACAATTGTGAGTGGCGCACCTATAGTTAGTGTACGAAAAAAAACAAAGGCTGAGCAGTTATCAACCGCTTCAGCCTTGTTATCGAACAAAATTTAACGATTATCCCAGATAAGCTTTTAAATGTTTACTTCTGGATGAGTGCTTTAATCTTTTAATTGCTTTCTCTTTAATTTGACGAACTCTTTCTCTTGTAAGATCAAATTTATCGCCAATTTCTTCAAGTGTATACTCATGATTAAATCCAATACCGTAAAACAATCTCACTACATCTCTTTCTCTTTCGGTTAAAGTAGATAGAGAGCGTTCAATTTCTTTCTGCAACGACTCACTGATGAGCATAGTATCAGCACGCGGTGAATCGTTATTAACCAACACATCCAACAAGGTGTTTTCTTCTCCTTGCACAAAAGGCGCATCCATACTCACATGTCGACCTGATACGCGCATCGTGTCTGCTACTTTATCTTCTGCAATGTCTAATATTTCGGCTAGCTCTTCAGCTGAAGGCGTTCTTTCGAACTCTTGCTCTAATTTAGAAAATGCTTTGTTAATTTTATTCAATGAGCCAACTTGATTGAGCGGCAAACGAACAATTCGAGCTTGCTCTGCCAAAGCTTGTAAAATAGATTGACGAATCCACCAAACAGCATAGGAGATAAACTTAAAACCTCTTGTTTCATCAAATCTTTTAGCCGCTTTAATCAAACCTAAATTTCCTTCATTGATCAAATCGGGTAAACTCAAACCTTGGTTTTGATATTGCTTGGCCACAGAAACCACGAAACGTAAATTTGATTTAGTGAGCTTTTCAAGAGCAACCTGATCGCCTTCTCTGATGCGTTTTGCTAACTGCACCTCTTCATCTGCACTAATCAACTCCTCTCTTCCAATCTCTTGCAAATACTTGTCAAGCGATGCACTTTCTCTGTTGGTAATTGATTTGGTTATTTTGAGCTGTCTCATGATATATTTAGGGAGTAATTATTGTTTATTGG
>JALRAS010000058.1 GCA_023262495.1 Bacteroidia bacterium
GGCTTCTATTTCTGATAAACCTAAATAAGTATTGAGTGCAATAATTCCGGGATATACATGCTTGCCCTTAGCATCTATGATGCTATCCCATGCGGGAGTTGACTGATCGACATAGGAAAGATAGGTAATTTTACCATCTTTGAATCCCACCGATGCATTGTTGTAAACACCATTGATACCATCGTGCACAGTAACCCCGGTAATGAGTATACTTTTTGTTTGATTGCGCGCAGGTGTTGGGTTTTGTGCCAATACCTCATAAATTGGCATGAATAAAAAGGCAGTTATGAATAGGGTATAGAGCTTATGGGTTATTTTTTTCATCTTCTTCGAAGTTTAATATGCAAATAGTTATTCGGTTTCGTGGGGGAGTAGTTCATACTCATTGCAGTGCTGCAATCTTTTCTTTTTTATGACAGGCTTTTTCAGCGGTTCAGCATTGTCCTTTTCTTTCCGCATTTTAATCATCAATCTGTTTTTTTCTGCAGCAATTTCCTTTTCCAACAAAGCATCATTCTCTTTATCGAAATAACAAATGCCATCAACGTAGGTCTGAACCACTTTGGCATAAACCGACAAAGGGTAATCATCCCATAACACTATATCAGCATCTTTTCCTTCCTTCAAACTACCTACTCTGTGATCAATGTGTAGCAATTTTGCCGGATTGAGTGTAATCATTTTAAAAGCATCTTCATCGCTTACATTGCCATATTTAATGCACTTAGCGGCTTCATGATTGAGTCTTCTGGCCATTTCGGCATCATCAGAATTGATGGCGGTAATAATTTCCATTTCATTGAGGATAGCTGCGTTGTATGGTATTGCCTCCATAACTTCATATTTATAGGCCCACCAATCTGCAAAGGAGGAGGCGCCAACACCATGCTTTTTCATCTTATCGGCCACTTTATATCCTTCTAGGATGTGTGTAAATGTGTTCACTTTAAAATGAAAACTGTCTGCTATATGTATCAACATATTGATTTCCGATTGTTGGTAAGAGTGGCAGGTGATAAATCTTTTCTTATTCATGATTTCGAGAATGGCATCGAGCTGTAAATCTCTTCTTACAGGATTTTTTAACTGATTTTTTTGTGTTGCTTCATAGGCTCTTGCTCTTGTAAAGGCATCGGCAAATATTTGCTCCACACCCATTCTTGTTTGAGGATATCTAATGGTATACCTATCGCCCCAATTGGTTTGTTTTACATTTTCTCCTAAGGCAAATTTTATAAAGCCATCTGCCCCTTCAAATTTCATTTGTTCAGGATTTTTACCCCATCTGAGTTTAATAAGTTGTGTTTGTCCTCCAATGGTATTAGCAGAACCATGCAGGATATGTGCGGATGTAACACCACCACCAAGTTGTCTGTAAATATTAATATCATCGCAGTCAACAATATCTCCAATTCTTACTTCAGCACTAATTGAGTAAGTACCTTCATTAACATTGCCGGTAGCAGCTATATGTGAGTGCTCATCAATAATCCCGGGAGTAATGTGTTTACCTTTGGCATCAATTATTTTTGCAGAGGAACTTTGTAATCCTTTGCCAACTTTTACAATTTTACCTGCCTTAATCCATATATCTGTCTCCTGCATAATACCATCTTTTTCGTTGCTCCATACGGTAGCATTTTTAAAAATGATTTCTTCCTGCTTTGGTAATACCGAAGTACCATAGGCACTAAAAGGATAAATAATGTTGCCTGTTTCAGAAATTTTATTTTTTACGCTGTCTTTTTCAGTAGTTACAGTGCTTGGTTTAGTGTAAAACAATTCCAACGATTGCCAATTACCATTACCCTGTTGAATATTTCCTGTGAATTTTTTTTCTGAATAGATACCTACAAATCTTGTGGTTAACACCGACTCCTCTTTGCCGGTTTCAAAAGAGAATTGTAATTCATTGCGCACAAATTTTGCATTTGTTTTTAATTTATTGGTATCCAAAAATATTTGAAATTTTGGGGCATTCATGTTGCCGGTAATCTCTAATTGATAGTTGTTGCCTTGGTTATTAAAACTATAATTTCCACGAATGTCATTTTCATTCATACTTGTGATGATGAATTTTTTACCTTGTATCCAGTGCTCATAAATGGTATTTTCAGGCTCAAATATGTTGCCTTCACTAATCATAAAGTTGGCTAACATTCCTTTCTTTAGCGCTCCTGCCAAATGATTAATTTGCATCATTTCTGCAGGTGTATGGGTAAGTGCTTTCAGCGCTTGTTGTTCAGAGAGTCCGTGTTTAATGGCTTTTTGAATTTGTTTGAATAAGGTAGATTTATCCTTTAATCCATCGGTGGTAAATGCAAAATCAAGACCTGCCTGCTCAAAATAAAAAGGATTTTTAGGAGCTAGCTCCCAAGCTTTTAAGGTTGTAAGTGAAACACTGCTTGCATCGTACGGATCGCTCAAATCATAGGCATCGGGGAAATTGAGAGGCAAAATAAACTTACCCTTAATGGACTTGATATCTTCCATACGCTGATATTCATTACCGGCAGTTTTAATGATATAATTAACATTAAATTCACCACCAATTTTTGCAATGCGCAACGTATTTAGCTTATCATCTGATTCAAAAATTTGTGGTAATCTTTGTAATTCATTCCAAGATTCGAGGGTAATATTTTTCTCCTTTTCTGTGGCCTGGGCATACCATTTTCCATCATAGTAAGTCTGTCTCACGAGCGCAATAGCTCCCATTAAACTCGAGGGATACATTTGATGACTACTTCCTTTGTTGAAGGAATAACAAGCAGCAGCTTTTTCTTTCAATATAGCCTTATTGTGGTTATTGTCTCTGAGCGCTATAATAGCAGCACTTCCTCTACAGATGCCATCTTTCCGCATGCTCAATACAATACCAAATCCTGATTTTCTGAAAGCTTCAGCTGCTTTTTCATCTATGTTAAAGGCTGAGGCAGCATTGAAATCCGCCCTCAGTGCTTCATTCCATGCAAATGCCCCTTTGTTAGATGATTCATATTGTGGTTCGTCACTATGCTTGCGTTTTTCTATAGCGCTTATCCCATAGTCTGTATAAGCATCAATAAAAGAAGGATATATTGTTTTGCCATTTAAGTCAATAACAACAGCATCTTTTGGTATAACAACCGATGTTCCAATATCCACAATTTGATCATCATTAATCAATAGGGTTGCTTTTAATAGCTTGGTTTGATAGTCGATGTAAATGTTGGCATTAGTAAACGCATAAGTGAATTTTTTTTCATTGGCAATCCCGTTCAAAGGAAAGTATTGCTGCGAGAATACAGGAATCTTAGCCAGAAATAGCAAGATCAGACTGGTCAATAGTGTGTGTTTCATAACATAATTTTGATGCTGTAAAAGTAAAAGAATTGGATTAATAACTTGAATAATGTTTGGAGCTGTGTTAAATGCGGTTTACTTTATGAAAGATTTTATTTTTTAGTGGGTATATTTTTTAAAGTTGTTTGGGTTGCTCATGCCAAGGTGCAAACATGTATTATGTTTTGCAACAAACTCATTAAAAAGAATAAATAACGCCTCTTAATTTATTGAAATGAAAAAGATTTTAAGCATCAATTACCCAGAAACCTCAAGTTTTAGTTGCTCTGTAAGCTTGATTTGTCGGGAAAAAATAAAAATAACTCGTTTGGTTTTTAATTATTTGTTATTAAATAGTTAATTTGCATAATTAAAATTGTTTGGGGTTTTATGCAAAATAAGCGTGTTTGGTTATTGTCAGTGTTGCTGTTGGCATTGATATGCTTTATTGTTGTGTCCCAATATTTAAAAATTACTTATACGGTTAAATCCCGTGCTTTTTTTATTCCTTCATCAGAATTCAGTTTGGTCAGAACAATTGATGGTAATTTAATTTCATCTTTCAAAGACAATATCCGAGGAGTAGTAAAGAGTTACGGAGTTACCGAATTTCAGAGAGGGGATGTGGTTCAATTTATATTAAATCCCGTTTTGTCAATCAAAAAATATGTTGCCAAAGGCGACACAATTGGTTGGATTGTGAGCAACGAGGAACAGCGTAACTTGATTCAATTAAAAGGGGAATTGCAGATTATGAAAGCAGAAATGGAGTTTTATACCACAGGACAAAAGCCGGAGGATATACAAACTGCTACCGAACAACTACAATTAGCCAAGGAGCAACTTGACATTCAGAAAAAATTATTGGCAAGGAGTGCCCAACTTTACCGAGATAGTATTATTCCACTTCAAGAATATGAGATACAGCTCAATAGCTTCAAGGTTAAAGAAATTGAAGTTGGGGTTGCAAATGCTAGGTTTTTATCGGTAACTACCGGTGAAAAAGTGGAACGGGCGCGCTTGGTAGCCGCAAAAATCGCAAATCTTGAGTCGCAAATTAAACAAGTTAGCGACCGCTTGGCTTATTTTACATTTACCACTCCTATGTCGGGTATGATTATGCTGCAACGTGATAATCAGTCGGGTGATAATGTGATAGGAATTGCAGATACATCTCATTGGGTTGGTGTCATTCCTATTCAGTTGAGAGAGAAAAATTATATACACCTTACCGATACAATTACTTGTAATAGCATCAAAGGAAATATTACAGGCATAGATAATAGTGTTAAAATTATTGATCGTAGGCAATCTTTTTATGTGACCGGAATTTGGTCTTATCATTCAAACATTTTACCCGGCACAATGGCTGAGGTAGAAATTAACTGTGGTGAGGTAAGTGTAATGGAGTATTTAACGCGTTTGTTTAAACCTTCCAACGGTATACCATGAGATTAAGGTACGAACGAAAATATTTAGTTAAGAATAATTTGCTCGAGCCATTAAGAAAGCGCTTTATGCCTTTTTTGGTACCCGACTTGAATGCGGAGCAAAATGAGTTTAAATCTGAGTATACAGTTAGAAGTGTTTATTTTGATACGCCCGAATTTGATGCATTGAGTGAGAAAACAGAGGGGCTTGAAAATAGATTGAAATTGCGTATCAGAGGTTATAATGATTACTTTTCGGGCTGCGAAGTGTTTCTTGAAATCAAACGAAAATATGGTAACAGAATTGCCAAAAACCGTGCGATTACGATGTTTGATTTACTTGATAAAACACTCGAAACAGGAGAATTAAGGCGCTCCTCGGGGAAGACCTCTGATGCCATGAAAGCTGATGCCTCAAGGTTTCTCTTTCATCTTCACCGTGAAGCGCAACGACCGGTTAACTTGATCGTTTATGACAGGGAACCATACCACGGTAAATTTGATCCCGGGGTAAGAATTACCTTTGACAAAAACATCAGAGCTGCACTCTTTCCCTCAATCAATGAGCTGTTTACCAATGATGGTTTAGGCTACATATGGAAAGATTCATTTATTTTGGAGATTAAATATTTTGACGGTGGGATGCCTTCTTGGTGTCGATCGATTATTCAAGAATTCGAATTGCGTCATGAAGCCCTATCAAAATATGCATCAGCATTTATCAACAAGGAAATTTCACCAGTCAATCAAAGAATATTTTAGCAAGTGGATACACAATTTCAAGATATATTTACCTTCAATTTAGGTCCAGCGGAGGCGCTTACAAATTTATCTGTTGCTCTTTTTTGTGGGATGCTGGTAGCATTGTTGTACAGAATAACTTACAAAGGAATCAGCTATTCTTCGGGCTATGTGGTCTCAATTATTATGCTTACTTTGATAACCGCCCTTGTAATCATGGTTATTGGTAACAACTTGGCAAGGGCTTTTGGACTTGTTGGTGCAATGTCTATTATTAGATTCCGAACTGCAGTAAAAGATACCCAAGATATCATGTTCATTTTTTTCGCGCTTGCGCTCGGACTCGCCTGTGGTTCGGGTGCTCACGCCATTGCTATTACCGGAACATTATTTATTGGAGCTGTTATTCTTATTGCATCATGGTTAAACGACAGTGTAAAGGTAAGAAGAGAGTACCTGGTGCAAGTTGTCTTTAAAAACCAACAAACGCCCGAAATTATTCTCAATAAAATATTCTCTACATACTGTCGCAAACATAAACTTATTAATATAAAAAAAATTGGGGAGACCGATGCTTCTCTTACTGAATACTCTTACTACGTAGTATTAAAAAATATGAGTAAAGCAGGATTGCTTGCTGCTGAACTTAATAAAGCAGAGGGAGTTTCAAAAGTAAATGTGTTTTTCGATGAGGTTTAAATTTAAAA
This sequence comes from Bacteroidia bacterium, assembly GCA_023262495.1. Classification (GTDB taxonomy): domain Bacteria; phylum Bacteroidota; class Bacteroidia; order UBA4408; family UBA4408; genus CAIKXD01. Next base: position 6,203 of record JALRAS010000058.1, read on the forward strand.
ATCGCAAATGAATAAACTTATCAATTCAATTTTAAATGCTTTATTTATTATTCTCTTTAATGCTTGTCATGGACAAAGTGAGAAAAAGGCGGACCCTGAAAATGATAAAATAAATATTGAACAAAATCAATTAAGCACATCTGATGCCTTGACCTTAATAGCTAATCTAAGTGCAGACATACGCGAAACTTCAGGTTTAACGATTGTCAACAATATGCTGATTACGCACAATGATAAAGGTCGCTTAAATCAATTATTTGTTTTGGATGGACAATCGGGGAAATATCTAAATACCATCAAGTTGCAAAATGCACAAAATAATGATTGGGAAGATTTGGCTCAAAATGACGAGTTCTTGTTAATAGGTGACATGGGTAATAATGAAGGAGACAGAAAAAATCTTTCAATTATAATGGTTCCCAAAAAATATCTCTCTGCCGAAAATACTGTTGCCGAATCATCCGGAAAAATAGAATTTTATTATCCTCAACAGACTAATTTCTCCTTTTCAAAACAACATAATTTTGACTGCGAAGCAATTATATATTTCAATAATTACATATATATATTTACGAAAAACAGATTGGATAGTAACACTGATTTGTACCGTATTCCGTGCGTTAAAGGTAATTATGCTGCCGAGCACCTAGCTGTATTTGAGTCAGGCGGTAGAATAACAGGTGCAGCCATGAGTAATGATGGAAAAAAAATAGCACTGATTGGATACAATAAAAATGCAGATAGTTTTTTGTGGACTTTTGAAAACTTCAAGAATGATGAGTTCTTTGCCGGTGATAAAAAAAAATACATACTAGGTGCTTATGCAAGTATAGGTCAGGTTGAAGGAGTTGCATTTAGAGACAATCAATCTGTTTACATTGCTAGTGAGGAGATCAAAAATGTAAGACCTAGCTTATATCTTTTCAAACTAAACTGATGATTAATAAATAATGCTAAAGCCAAAAATCATTGTTGTGAAGCATAATTGAAAAACTCCTCTAGCGTTTGCTCATGTGCCAAACATCGTATTCAAGTGATATCAAATGGAAATAAGTCTTAGTCCAAAGATTTAATAAATCACATCGGTATTAATTCTCCTCATTAAAGTAAATTTTATAATATTTTCGCCCATCAGGGTCAATGCCTTTCTCAATTAACTCGCGTTTCCCATGTATGTAAATGTGAAAATTCTTATCGAGTTTCAACACACTTTTGAAAATTCTATTTTGCTTTTTAACAGCCGCTTCGGAAATATCAAATTGATCATTTAGTTCAAGCTCACGCTCATCCTCATATTGTTTTTTGTACCCTTTGAATGATTCAATTACCTGAGGATCTTGAATAACAGATCGACTGAAATCATCCATACTAAATTCATCCTGTTCTTTAAAATATTTAATACTGCGATTAAGCAAATCTATTTGGTCGGTTTTGCTTATTTCAAAGTCGTTGGGCATTTGCTTGATTACATAATTTTTACATAAATCAAGATAGTCCTTTGTTGCGTGAAAGCTGTCGTTACATGGTTTAATCATTAAAAAGTCATTCTTCCAATACTGCGCATCTGTTGATTTATTTGTATTGTCAATCACACATACTTTGTATCCTGTTGCTTTTGAAATGTTTAAAACCAAACAACCTTTGTCTAATTTATTGATGCTGATTCCATCATCATACTTTACTTCAAAAGCCCCTTGTTTTTTATCCACTTTTAAAAATTCCTGCTTGTTTTCCGACTTGAATATGCCAATGGCTTCCACTGGTAATCCATCTGCCACAATGCCTCCGAAAATAGCCACAAAAAAGTCACCCGACTTAATCTGAGGGTGTGTTGACAAATCATATAACTGACGAGCCATGTTTACCGATTGAGGCAGCAATGTGCTTTCCTGATCAAATATTTTTGAAACGTACTGAAAAAGAATATTCATTTCAGGATCTCCGTTGCTGAATGTAAATTGCTGATATTCTACATGCTGAAAATTATTCAAAAAGAATTTGAGTAATAATTGATTGACTCGCTCATCATCAATATTCAACAAAGATTTTGAAAGAATAAGTTCTTCTCCATTTGTTTGATTGCCGCAGTAATGCACAGCAATTGACTTTATCTCGGCATTAATAATATCTATCATCGTAAAAAAATAATCACCAAAAATAATATTTACTATTTCATGTGAGGAGGTTTGCATCTATTTATTCCTTATAAAGCATTACCTTTGTGTACAAATTAGTTTATGAAAGCAATTTACATCATTACAGCAGCCCTTTTTTCATTAGCTGCACATTCAATTTATGCACAATCCATAGAGAAAGATAAAATAAAGTCTCATATCACCTATTTGGCTTCCGATGAGCTTAAGGGCAGAGGAACAGGAACTGCAGAAGAATTGAAAGCTGCCGAATATATTGCACAACAATTTGCCGCAGTAAAGCTAAAACCCATGGGCGAAAAAGGTGGTTATTTACAAAGCCATCAATTTAGTGAACCAGCCAACCCCCACGCTACCGGCACCGATACAGCCGGAAAAAAACGGAATTTAGTAAATGTAATCGGTTACCTTGATAATGGAGCAAAGCATACAATTGTGATTGGTGCGCACTATGATCATCTCGGTTTGGGGCACGATGGTAATTCGTTAGATGCTAATCCAAAAGATAAGATTCATAATGGTGCTGATGACAATGCAAGCGGTACTGCCGGTGTTATTGAACTTGCAAGATATTATGTAAGCAATAACCGAAAAGAATCCTACAACTTTTTATTTATTTGTTTCTCGGGAGAGGAACTTGGATTGTATGGATCTAAGCAATATTGCGAGCATCCTGTTGTTCCACTCATGGATGTAAACATGATGATCAATATGGATATGATTGGACGTCTTGAACCAACCTCTAAAAAGTTAATGGTATATGGTGTTGGTACTGCCCCCGAATTTGTAAACTTAATTGCGGGAGTTAAGTCGGAGATGACCATCATGACAGACTCTGCCGGTGTTGGACCAAGTGATCAAACTTCCTTTTATTTGAAAGATATTCCGGTACTGCACTTTTTCACGGGTCAGCATAGCGATTACCACAAGCCATCAGACGATGCAGATAAGGTGAATATTGATGGTGAAAAAATGGTACTCGATTTTATTGTTCAAACAATTGATGAAGTCGAAAAGCTCCCTAAATTGAAATTTCTAAAAACACGCAGCAGTAAAACAGATACACCCTCATTCAAGGTTACCTTGGGAATTATGCCCGATTACATGTTTAGTGGAGTAGGGGTTCATATTGATGGGGTAACTGAGGGCAAACCAGCTTTCAAAGCAGGTCTGCAGAAAGGTGATGTAATTGTTAAATTAGGCGAGCACTCTATAAAAGATATGCAAGCTTACATGAAAGCGCTATCGATGTTTAAAAAGGGCGATACTACAACGGTTAAGGCGCTCCGAGGGAATGATCTGATTGAAGGCGAAGTTACCTTTTAATCAAAGTTTCAAACAAACATTTTTAGGTTCTGTAAAAAAGCGCAGCGCCTCGAATCCACCTTCACGACCAACACCTGAATGCTTGATGCCTCCAAAAGGTGTCCTTAAATCTCTTACCAGCCAACAATTGATCCATACTATTCCCGCTTGAATCAGCGAAGCCATGCGATGAGCTCTTCTCAAATCCTGTGTCCACACGCTACTTGAAAGTCCGTAGCTTACACTATTGGCCATTTTCAATACCTCTTCCTCAGTTTCAAAAGGTGTTATCGTTACAACCGGTCCAAAAATTTCTTCTTGATTGGTTCTGCAGTCATAGGTTAAGCCTTCAATCACGGTTGGTTGAATATACCACCCATGTTCCAGCTCTCCTTCCATTTTCACAGCACTGCCACCACATAAAATTTTACCACCTTCTTCTTTTGCTAATTCAATATATGATAATATTTTTTCGAAATGTTGCTTTGAAACAATCGCTCCCATTTTAGTTTGTTCGTCAAGCGGGTTACCAACTTGCATTTTAGCTACCTTGGCTATAAAGGCAGTTTTGAATTTTTCGTAGATGCTTTTTTCAACAAATATGCGCGATCCGCATAAACATATTTGCCCCTGATTGGCGAAGGAAGAGCGCAAGGTAGTAGCAATCATCTCATCAAAATCACAATCAGCAAAAATGATGTTAGGGTTTTTTCCTCCCAATTCTAACGAAAGCTTTTTAAACATTGGAGCAGCAACTTGTGCAATGGCTGCACCTGTTTTAGTTCCGCCTGTAAAGGAAATGGCATGAATGTGTGGATGAGCAACAATACTCATCCCTGTTTTAGGTCCGTTTCCATGCACAATATTGAGCACTCCCGCAGGCATCCCTGCTTCTATGCAAATTTTACTTAGTAAAAAGGCAGTCATGGGAGTAACTTCCGATGGCTTTGCTACCACACAGTTTCCTGCCGCAATGGCCGGGGCAATTTTCCACGTAAACAAGTAAAGTGGCAAATTCCAAGGAGAGATACATCCAACCACGCCAATTGGCTGCCTCAAGGTGTAGTTGAGGTGGCTATCCTCCATTTGATGGGCCTCAGAACTAAATTGTGTAATGGCCTGAGCATAAAATCGGAAGTTACTGGCAGCCCTTGGTATATCCATCATTCTTGCTAATCCAATGGGTTTACCATTGTCAATACTTTCGGCCTGTGCCAACATCTCTAAATGCTCCTCAATGAGATCAGCCACGCGCATCATGATTTTAAATTTTTCCTCTACAGATGTTTTGCTCCAACTTGGAAAGGCAGCAGCAGCCGATGCGTAGGCAAGTGCCACATCTTGCTCATCTGAGTCAGGGATAAGAGAGTAAACCATTCCGGTTGCAGGATTATAGTTGTCCAAATATTTCCCGCTAACGGGTGGATTGAGTTGTCCGTTGATATAATTGCTGATTGTTTGCATGAACTATTTTTGTGGTGTAAATGTAGGAGATTGATTTCAATTGGAAAAAATATAAGGAATGTTGGTTATACATTGGCATCCCTGAAACATTAATTCATTTTAGAAAGTGCAGAATCAATAAACAGTTGTACTCAACACAATTATTCATAGAATTGCAAACACCTGGTAAACCAAAAACAAATACATTGGAGTTCCATCTTTTAAATGAAATTTTGACTCAATAAATATTTACATTTGGTATTAAGCGAGATTGCCCCGATAAAATCAATAATACGCCACATTTGTTACATCTACGGATTAATTCGTGTTAAACATGCGGTATGATTTTTTGTTAAATACCTTAAAATGGTCTTGTTGAATTGATTATTGCTTATTTTAGCAATCTATTTTGAAAAATACAACAACATACGGATGGAAGTTGATGATGGTATTGGTTATGTTATGCCTTTCCGTGTCTGCTTCATGGGCTCAATTTTATTATGGTACACAAATGGATTTTGGGAAAAACAGAATTCAGTTTGTGCCCTATAAATGGGAGTATTTTCGTTTCGAAAAGTTTGATACCTATTTTTATAAAAACGGACGCGAGCTGGCTGCTTATGTCTCTGAATCTGCCACAAAAAACTTAAAGGAAATAGAGGAGTTTTACGATTATCAGTTAGAATCTCGTATTCAATTCGTAGTTTACAATAAGCAATCTGATTTTAGATTAAGTAATATTGGTTTGAGCACCGACCCTACATTTAATTTGGGTGGAAGTAATAAGCTTGCTGGCTCCAAGATTATTATCTTCAACGATGGCAATCACGTGGAGCTCGAAAAACAAATTCGTGCCGGACTGGCTGAAGTGCTTTTCAATCAAATGCTGTATGGAGGCAATTGGAAGGATGTAATCAAAAACTCTGCATTGCTCAGTTTGCCCGAATGGTACACCAAGGGCTTATTTGCATATATCGCTAGCAATTGGAACAAGGATATCGAGTACGTTGTGAAAGATGCCTTCTTGACCAACAAATTCAAAAATATCAATCGCTTATCGGGTAAGGATGCAGAGCATGCTGGGCACGCAATGTGGCGGTACATAGCTGAATCTTATGGCACGGCAGTAATACCAAATATCATTTATATGACCAAAGTGAGCCACAACATAGAAAGTGGATTCTCATTTGTGCTGGGCCTCTCACTCAAGACACTGGACATGGATTACAAATCATACTACCAAAATAAATATACTGATAATCCCTCCATTGAACCCATTCCATTCTACCACGAGGCATTATTGAAGAAAACGAATAAACATCGCACCTATAGTCAGTTTAAACTAAGTCCTGATGGTAAATTTGCTGCTTTTGTTACCAATGAAATGGGACAGTTGAAATTGTTTTTATATGATATCGAAAGAAAAAAATTAAAAAGAATTTACAAAGCAGAGAAGAAACTCGACCGTGTAAACGACTACTCATATCCCGTTATTGCTTGGCATCCATCGTCAAAGTTATTGACCTATGTTTACGAAAAGAAAGGAGAAGTGAACTTAAATTACTTTAATATAGAAACAAAAAAAGTAGAGAAGAGACCACCGCTCTATAACTTCGAAAAAATTCTTGACTTTAGTTACGCTGAAGATGGTAAAACACTTGTTTTTAGTGCTGTACAGAAAGGTCAATCAGATATTTTTGTATATAACCTAACTTCAAATTTCACAGAGCAAATCACGAAAGATTTGTATGATGATTTGAGTCCACGCTTTATTTCTGGCGGTCGCCAAATTATTTTTGCTTCAAACCGTGTTGATGATACGCTGAGGATGGATGGAAAAACATTGTATCAAAAACTTAGCAAGAAAAACGATTTATTTCTCTACGATCATCAACATAAATCAAAGCTATTGCGCAGAGTTACTATGACGCCTGATATTGATGAAAGTTCGCCTTACCCTTACGGAAAAAACTATATTACCTATTTGGGTGAAAGAGATTTTGTTACCCAACGATTTGTAGGACGCTTCGATAGCGCTGTGAGCTATGTGGATACGACAGAACATTATCGATATTTTACGATCACAAAGCAAGCCGGACTCAACTCAAGAAGTGTTTTAATGCACGATGTAAATCCAAAATCAAACAAGGTTTCAGAGTTGTTTTTTTATAAGGGCAGGTATTGCCTTTTAACCACTGAGCTAAAATCATTTGATGAGGTGTCAAGTTTGAAAGATGGCACCAAGAAGACAGAAAGTTCATCCAAGAATGATGAAAAGAAGCCTGAAGCTATTACTCCTTTGGCATCAATCAAAGTAATTGAGGCTATCAAAATTCCGGATAACAGATTACAACCAAATTTCTTGGCTAAAGGAGCCATCGATATCAACAACTACATTTTTGATAGCGAAAAGAAAGACACGCTTAAATCTGTATCAAAGAAAATGCCTGACACGCTCAGCATGAAAAGTTTTGAATCTGCAAAAATCGGGACAGGTATAACTGAAGAGACTTTTGTGATACCCAAGCAAAGAAATTATTTAAGAACTTATTCAATCGATCAGTTGGTAACACAATTTGATAATACATTTTTAAATAATGGTTACCAGCCCTTTACAGGTAGTGCTGTAATTTTTAATCCCGGTGTAAACGGATTAATCAAGATAGGAGCAAGTGATGTATTTGAAGATCATAGAATTGTTGGGGGCTTTAAATTAGGGCTAGACCTCAAGAGTAATGAGGTTTTTTTAAGCACCGAAAATCGTGCAGGAAGAATGGACAAGCAATGGTTGTTTTACAGACAAAGCTTTCCAAATACTGATGCGTTTGGTGCACCCAAACAATTGTCGCATCAAATTAGATACAGTGTTAAATATCCGCTAAATGAGTTATCCTCTATTCGCGGATCAATGACAGGCAGAAGTGATAGAAGTACATTTCTCTCCACTGATTTAAACAGTTTACAAAAACAACCTGAGTTGCAATTTTGGGGTATCGCAAAATTGGAATACGTATATGACAATACCAGAGCAAAAGGTGTGAACGTGCTTTTTGGAACGCGTTACAAAATTTTTGCCGAGTATATGAATCGTATCGATGAGTCGAGTAAAAATATTGCGGTGGTTGGCATGGATTTCAGACATTACATTAAAATTCATAGAAACTTGGTTTGGGCAAATCGCCTTGCAGCGAGCACGAGTGGTGGCTCACAAAAGCTAGTTTACTATCTTGGAAGTGTAGATAATTGGATTAATTTCAGTTCTACACCTACCTTCAACTCAGATGTGCCTGTGGCAAGAGACCAAAATTATGCCTACCAAGCGCTTGCCTCTAACTTGCGTGGTTTTTCACAAAATATTAGAAACGGAAATAGTTTTGCTGTAATTAACTCAGAGATACGTTGGCCTGTATTTTCTTATTTGTTCAACCGACCAATCAAAAACGAATTCCTTAACTCATTTCAGCTAGTGGCATTTGGTGATATTGGTTCTGCATGGACAGGCACCTCTCCATACGAAGGCGATAACTCATACAACATCCAAACAATCAGCCAAAAGCCTGTAACAGTAATCATCAAGCGTCAGCAGGAGCCTCTGGTTGGTGGCTACGGCTGGGGAATGCGTGGCAAAATTTTAGGTTATTTTGTAAGAGTTGACTGGGCTTGGGGTGTTGATGATCGTGAAATAAAACCGCGTGTCTTTTATTTATCTCTTGCTCTCGATTTTTAATGACAATTTATCAAATATCAATATTGTTACTCATCGGTATTTGTGCCGGATTTTTGAGCGGAATGGTTGGCATTGGTGGTGGAATTATTATTGTTCCAATGCTTGTGTATTTTTTGGGATTTGAACAACACACCGCACAGGGAACTGCATTGTTCATGTTTCTGTTCCCAATCGGTATTTTAGGTGTGATGAATTACTATAACAAAGGTTTTGTAGATATGAAAACAGCTGCTTTCATCTGTAGCACCTTTATTATTGGCAGTTACTTCGGTTCTAAATTGGCAATCAGTATCGATAAAGCAACAATCACAAAAGTGTTTGGGATTATCTTTTTAATTATTTCATTGAAAATGATATTTGGAAAATGAAAGAGATGCTCCTGCACCAAATTGTGCAACTGTCAAAAGATTATTTTCAAGAAACAGTCAGCACAAGACATCATTTACATCAACATCCAGAGTTGTCTTTCAAAGAGTATAAAACTGCCGATTTTGTGGAGCAGAAATTGAGAGATGCCGGTTTTACTCATATCAGCAGAATGGCTAATACCGGTGTAGTCGCATTATTGCATCATCCCAAAACAAAAGGAAAGGTGGTGGGCTTACGAGCCGATCTGGATGCACTGCCTATTCATGAAACAAATAATGTTCACTATAAGTCGGTCAATGCAGGTGTGATGCATGCCTGTGGACACGATGTGCATACCGCTATTTTATTGACTGTTGCTAAAATATGCATGAACCTAAAGGAGCGTATTGCAGGTAATATCAAATTTATTTTTCAACCCGGTGAAGAGTTGCTTCCGGGAGGTGCTTCGCT
>JALRAS010000059.1:0-2367 GCA_023262495.1 Bacteroidia bacterium
AGTTTCAGCATTCGGATATGGAAATGCGTTATATATCACACACAAAAATGGTTATGTTTCGGTATACGGTCACTTGCTCCGCTTTGATAGTACGATTGCAAATTATGTGAAGCAAAAACAATACGAACTTGAATCTTTTGAGGTTGACTTGTTCCCGAAGAAAAATGAAATCAGTGTTACCCAAGGACAAGTTATTGCCCTTACAGGCAACACTGGAGGTAGTGAGGGGCCGCATTTACATTTTGAAATTCGTGACGAAAAAACAGAGGAAACCATCAATCCTTTCTTTTTTGGATTTAATGTGGAGGATACAATTGCACCCGTTATTAGTGGCATTGCAGTGTATGCTCTTGATAAAAATGCAACTGTAAATGGTTGCGCTTGCACCAAGTATTTTGATGTTAAAAAAATTGCAAAAAACAAATACAGTTTATTGGTCAACCAAATTGAGTGCAGCGGTAATGTGGGATTTGGTTTAATCACCAATGATCTCGAAAACGGCAGCACAAATAAAAACGGTACTTACTCCTATCAACTCAAAGCAGACAGTACTCTTGCATTCAAATATACTTGTAATCGATTTGCCTTTGATCAAACGCTATACATCAATGCACATATCGATTACGACAAAATGAAAAAAAGCAAGGAGCGTTATCAACGATGTTATTTATTACCCGGAAATAAGTTGAGGCAATATGAAGGCAACAAATTAAGAGGAGGTATTTTTTTTAATGATACCACTCGACATACAATAAGCATTTCGGCTCTCGATTTTAATAACAATACAAGCAGCATTAACATTGTTTGCCAAGGTAAAAAAAATAGCCATGAGGGTAATCTTAAAAAGTTGGACAAAACGTTTTTTTGGGACAAAACAAATGAATACATAAATGCTGATTTTAAGGCAGAGCTTCCTTTGAATTGTTTGTATGAAGATGTAAGTTTTGATTACAGCAAGTCGCCCGGAACGGGCAATTTACTATCTGATGTGCATCAACTTCTTGATAACACAGTACCCGTGCATCAGGCCTATACATTGAGTATCAAACCTAAAAAAACCGGTAAACATCACGATAAGCTACTTATTGTGAGTTTGGACAAAGATGGCAAGCCAAGCAGCGAAGGGGGAACATTCGAGCATGGCTTTGTGCATACAAAAACAAAAACATTTGGTAAATTTGCGGTGATGGTAGACACTACAAAACCAACTGTTAAGCTTATTAATTACGATAAGCAAAAGCTTAGTTTCAGCAATGATAAAATAATGGTGAAGATGTCTGATAATTTATCGGGTATTAAAAGTTACAGAGGAACAATTGACGGACAATGGGTACTTATGGAATTTGACAATAAAGAAAAAACACTCTGCTATACCTTTGATGATAAAATCACCAAAACATTAGGAGAGCATGAACTTATAGTTGTTGTAACCGACAAGAAAGGAAATATCAAGAAATTAAGCGTGAAATTTGTATACTAGTTTATGGCAATTACTCCCTACCCTATCAACTTTCCCGATTATGGCTTAAACAGTGTGTACAGTTTTACTACCAAAAATGGTATTCATTATGAAGTAATGTTTGGCAGAAGGGAGCAAAATCCCTTGCATGTTACCGTTGTATTTGGCGTTACAAACGAAGAGTTTGAAGGTGAAGAATATGTTGAAACCAAACAACATGACCACTTCAATGTAATGGCTACCTTGGTTCAAATTATGCGACATTTTATTGAAAATCGGTCAAGTATTAAATTTATTGAGTTTACAGGTGTAGCAAGAGCCGGTGAGAACGATAAAACAAGTACCGTAAGGGTGCGTTTTTTTAGTCGCTACTTAAAAGCAATTTTTGATGATAATTGGTATTTTGAAACAAGTGAAAATAAAATGATCGCCAAAAAGAAATTTATACCCTGATGATTTTGCCATGATCAGCTTTTGTTATATACACGCGAATCTTTTTTATCAAAACTATATTCGATTCAATATTATTGGCATTACAATCACCATTTAATAAGGTATGACAGGTGTTTTTACTACCGCCTATGCGGCTCCAATTGGTTACTATAAAACAATATTGCGCTGCGATGCTTCCTATATTGAAGTGAACGAAAATTTCATCAAACAAACAATCAGAAACAGGTGCATCATAGCTACTTCAAACGGTCCCCTCACGCTATCTATTCCTTTGCTTGGAAGAAGAAACAATATGTCTGTATCTGAAATAATGATTTGCTATAAGCAATCATGGCAGCGACAGCACATCAAATCGATGGAAACAGCTTATCACTCTTCTCCATTTTTTGAATTTTATCATGATGATTTAAAAGTATTGTACGCTATTCAGCCCAATAGCTTACTAGAATGGAACA
>JALRAS010000059.1:2377-15442 GCA_023262495.1 Bacteroidia bacterium
TTAAAATGCTTAAAGCATTCCTTAACTTTTGAACCTACCACAAGTTATCAAAAAATGTATGAACACGATTTCAGAAATAATGATTGGAAAGGATACACCCAACAGCACTATCATCAGGTTTTTGAAAGCAAGCTCAGTTTTATGCCCGATTTAAGCATTTACGACTTGATGTTCAATCATGGCAGCATGGCCTTACAATATCTTAAAAGTTGAGGCCTACTCGAAGCCGGCAACAAGGGCGCTGGAATTACTATTTTTGATAAAATCCTCGTACAACAAGTGTATGATACCATCTGAAAGTCCAATTTGAGGAACCATTACTTTCTCAATGCGGGCATGCTTCATAATGAAAAGAAAAATTTCTGTTGCAGGAATAATCACATCGGCTCTATCGGGATTAAGACCAAGAATGGTAATACGTTCTTCAAGTGTATAAACACTGAGTTGGGCATATATCTCCTTGAGTTTTGAAAATGAAATTTGCCTCTCCTCTTTTTTCTTTGCCATGTTTACGAGCTTATTGATATTACCTCCAGATCCTATACCACCTATTTCGGCAAATTTTTCTGTGGCACGATAAATCCAATCTCTAAGTTCATTCCAATTATTTTTAGAAATCTTGTTTTGAAGAATGCGCAGCGTTCCAATATTAAATGAAATAGAGTCGATGATTTTTCCTTCATTAAAAAGAGTGAGTTCTGTGCTTCCCCCTCCAACATCTATATATAAGTATGGCCTTTTCGCTGATAACTTTTCGGCAATATGGTTAGAGTAAATGATCTCGGCCTCTATTTTTCCATCAATGATTTCGAGTTTGATGCCGGACTCTGATAAAATACGTGCAACAATTTGTTCGCTATTAAGCGCCTCTCTCATGGCAGAAGTGGCGCAAGCGCGATAGGATATAACATCATGAACAGCTATCAGATGCTTGAAAGCAATCATCGTAGCCACCAACTTATCTTCTTTATCTTTTGTGATATATTGGTTGCTGAAAGCATCCTCACCAAGCCGTATAGGCACCCTAATCAAACTGGCTTTTTTAAATACAGTTTCGCCATCGGGCTTTTGAAAAACATTACAGAAAAGCAAACGCACCGCATTTGAACCTACATCTATGGCAGCAAATCTCATTTATTATATTAATTGCAGTTCAAAAATAACTGAAAATTACTCCTCTGGGTGCAATGTTGAATACTTTTAATAAGTACAAATCAGCTTCCTAATTTTCTTCTTCGGTACTTTCTCTTTTACCTATCGACTCAAAAACAGAAGTAACAAGAGATAAAATCATGCTGAAAAGGAATGCCCACCAAAAACCATCTACATGAAAACTATCTATAATGTAATCGGCAAAAAGAATGATGAAGGCATTGATAAAAATTAAAAACAATCCGAGTGTAAAAATGGTTAAAGGAATGGTAAGAATAATCATTACCGGTTTAACTATGGTATTTAAAAATGCAAGTGTGGCTGCCAAAATAACCGCAGTGAAAGGTCCATCAATATGTACACCGGGCAATATGGCTGATGTAACCAAAATAGCCAATGTAGAAATAACGATTTTAAAAATAAATTTCATCTTTGTGACATTAAGTTTTCAAAGATACAATGAATTCGTCATCCAAATATCAAGCACTATGAAAAAATGTTTACTTATGTTATTCCTGATAGGTTCATTCATTACAGCAAAATGTGATGAAGGAATGTGGCTACCTATTTTATTAAAGAGTATAAATGAAGCCGATATGCAAAGTAAAGGCTGCAAGTTAAGTGCAGAAGAAATCTTTAGTATCAATAAAACCAGTTTAAAAGATGGCATCGTACTTTTTGGTGGTGGTTGCACCGGAGAAATTATATCTGCTGAGGGATTGCTTCTTACCAACCATCATTGTGGTTACGGACAAATTCAACAACACTCTACAGTGGAAAAAGATTATTTAACCGAAGGCTTTTGGGCCAAGAACAAATCTGAAGAGCTTCCCAATCCTGGTTTAAGTGCAACGTTTATCATAAGTATGAAAGATGTTACAGACGAAGTATTAAGTCAGGTTAGCGGTAACGATTCCGAAGCGATAAGAGAAAAAAAGATTCAAGAGAAAATAAAAGCAATTGAAATAAAAGCAAAAGAAGGAACTCATTATGGTGCTTTAGTAAAACCATTTTATAATGGTAATCAGTTTTATTTGTTTATCACTGAAACTTTTACCGATGTGAGATTAGTAGGCGCACCTCCCTCTAGTATAGGGAAATTTGGCAGCGATACCGATAATTGGATGTGGCCAAGACATACCGGAGATTTTTCACTATTCAGAATTTATGCAGGCAAAGATAATTTACCGGCACCTTACAGTAAAGATAATGTACCATTTAAACCACGCTATCATTTTACCATTTCATTGTCTGATGTTCAAGAAGGTGACTTTACTATGGTATATGGTTTCCCCGGAAGAACCAACGAGTACCTCTCCTCTTATGCGGTGAAGATGATTCGCGATGTGGTTAATCCGGTTAAGATAAAACTGCGCGATAAAAAGTTAACGCTTACCGATCAGTACATGAGAAAGAATGACACTGTTAGAATTAAGTATGCCGCAAAGTATTATAGTGTAGCAAACGCATTCAAAAAATGGCAAGGTGAATTAAAAGGCATCGATCGTTTGGAAGTGATTGCGAAAAAAGAAAATGAAGAGAAAGAATTTCTAAAAAAAGCTATCTATACTAATCATAGTGAAGCATCAACCCTATTAATTGATATGGAACTCGCTTATCAAAAATATACCCTCTTTAACAAACGCAGAGATTTTTTTAATGAAGCCCTCAAGGGTTCGGAGTTGATGAATTTTGCCATCAGTTTTAACCTGCAACTGAATAAAATTAAAAGTGCAGGCAACGATAAGCAAAAACAAAAAGCAGAAATTGAACAGCTAAAAAATATGTATTTGGGCTTTACTAAAAATTATGATCAACGGGTAGACAGAGATGTTTTTTCAGGATTGATGCAAATATATTTTGATGACATGCAACAAGATTTACCATCACATTTATTTGCTACTTTTAAAAAGAAGTACCGCTCGAACATGCAACAATGGGCCACAGAATTATATAAGGAGAGTGTACTCAACAATTCAAAAAAAACATTGAGCTTGTTGGATAAACTTCCTGCTAAAAGTAGCACGTTCGAAAATGATGCAGCAATTAAACTTGCTGTGGTATTTTATAAATATTTCCTCGATGAAGTTCAACCTGAATTTTTAAAATTAGATACTGTTATACAAGTACTAAACAGAAAATATATGAAGCATCAACTCACCCTTCTTACCGACAAAAAATTTTATCCTGATGCCAACAGCACCTTGCGTGTTGCCTACGGAAAAGTGAGTGGATATGCTCCTTACGATGCTGTGCAGTACCAACCTTACACAACACTCAAAGGAGCAATGGAAAAAGAGAATGATGCAATCACGGAATTTAATATTCATCCAAAGTTAAAGTCATTATACCTGGCAAAAGATTATGGACGATATGCCGATAAGGATGGCAATATGCGTATTGCATTTATTGCAAGCAATCATACTACGGGAGGAAATTCAGGTAGTCCGGTTTTAAATGATAAAGGCGAATTGATTGGCACCAACTTCGATCGTAATTGGGAAGGCACTGTAAGCGATATTAAATATGATGCAGGAATGGTTAGAAATATTGTTGTTGATATTCACTACACACTTTTTATCATTGACAAGTTTGCCGGTGCAAAAAATTTAATTGATGAGTTAACAATCAAAAACTAACTTCCTTTTCTCTCTTTTTTTGATGACATAAAAATATGTTATCAACAATTGCATAAATCATTATTGCCATGCAGTGGTGATGAAAGTTTTTTTTTGCAATATACTGAAAGCCTTATCTGGCAAGCTTTTTCAAACGTTGTAAAATTTTGATTCCTATGCTTGCATATTAACTATGCAGGTAATATCTTCTGATTATTTGTTAGATGAAAATTATTTTTCCTTGCAAACTTGACCTATTTTTATTTTTCATCTTGAGCATGACACGCTATTGCAAAGCTTTTGTTAATGGGCTTTTAAGCATACTTAAAACTTTTTACATTCAATTTTTAAAAAAGCATATTCTTATTTCAGTTAGATTTTTTTTTTGCTCCTATGCCAACAAAATAATTTTGAATATTGTTATTGATTGCTGTCATGATTAAAACAACAGACACTCTGAAACAATTGATATCATTGTGTTTCAGAGATTTTATTTTTGATTTACTGTAATTAATTTTTTGTATGTTGTAGTTGAAATGCACCGTACACAAACGAAACTAACATATACATGTTAATAAAATAACATCACATTTTTTTTGTAATCATCAACAAATGTTTTCCTTTGTGTCAAATAATTAATGGATTAATTAAAAACAAAAAACATGGCAACAAAACCAGCAGCAAAAAAAGCAGCCCCAAAAAAGGCTGTAGCAAAGAAGGCAGCTCCTAAGAAAGCTGCAGCAAAGAAAGCAGCTCCTAAAAAAGCAGCAGCAAAAAAGGCAGCTCCTAAAAAAGCAGCAGCAAAGAAAGCAGCTCCTAAAAAGGCAGCAGCAAAGAAAGCGGCTCCTAAGAAAGCAGCAGCTCCTAAAAAAGCAGCAGCTAAGAAGGCAGCTCCAAAGAAAAAATAAGCTGAGAAGTTTATTGATGAAAAAAAATCTCTCCACTAGGAGAGATTTTTTTTTGTTCTTATCCCAACACTCCTGCATTTACTCTATGTTAAATGATGCAATATAGATGAATTTCAAATTCAATAAATTCTTCGAAACAAAACCAAAAGTGTTTACCTTTACGATATAAATTTTGAAACCAAATGAATAAAAAAGAAATACTCATCATAGTAGGCACAAGACCTAATTTTATTAAGGTTACTCAATTCAAAAAAGAGGCGCAAGCATATGCCAATATCAACATTAAAATTGCTCATACAGGGCAGCATTTTGATTCCAAGATGGCAGATATTTTCTTCCAACAATTCAACCTTGTTCCAGATGTTTTTTTCAATGTAAAGCCCGCCTCTGCAAATAGCCAAATGGCAGAAATAATGATGAAGCTAGAGGAAGAAATAAAAGCACACAAACCTGATTTAATTATTGTAGTAGGCGATGTAAATTCAACATTTGCGGCAGCGCTCACAGCCAATAAAATGGGGATTAAAATTGCACACCTCGAGAGTGGATTAAGAAGCAATGACAAGTCGATGCCTGAAGAACACAATCGCGTATTAACAGATGCCATTACCGATTATTTTTTTGTAACTGAGCAAAGCGGTTACGATCATCTTGTGCATGAACATAAAAATAAATCACAAATATTTTTTGTGGGCAACACCATGATAGATACACTTGTTGCGTTTGAAAAAGATATTGATGCTTCTCCCATCTTGGATAACCTATCACTCACACCAAAAAAATTTGTATTGATGACCATGCATCGACCGGCAACAGTTGATGATGAACTTGGTTTGAAAAAATTAGCTGCTCTTATTGAAGAAGTAAGCAATACCATGAAAATTGTATTCCCTGTGCATCCACGCACATTGAAAAACATGGATAATTTTGGGCTTGGAGAAAAATTTAGAAGTAATAAAAATTTGATTTTAACCGAACCACTTGATTATTTTTCATTTCAAAAATTAGTAAAACAATCAACTTTTATTCTTACCGATAGCGGTGGCATACAAGAGGAATCAACCTATTTACAAGTTCCATGTTTAACCTTACGTCCTAATACTGAGCGCCCCGTTACAGTTACCGTTGGATCCAATGAACTTGTTCCTTTTGACATACCAACAATCATGCATTACATGGAACAAATTTTAAATGGCACTTACAAGCGTGGTGCCATTCCTCCCCTGTGGGATGGTAACACTACCAAGAGAGTGCTCGAAGTAATCAACCAAATTTTATAGCTGTTGCAATGCATGTAACAAGATTATTAAAGATAGTATCAGGGCCTTTTTTATTTGTTGTTACGTACTTTTTATTTGCACAATTCAATCATGCACATGAGGGAAGAATGGCAGGTATTGCTGCTTGGGTAGCAGCTTGGTGGCTTACCGAAGCTGTTGAACTTCCGGTTACGAGTTTACTACCATTTGTATTGATACCTGCCATGGGTATAACTGATTCAAAAACTATTGCCATGCAGTATATGGATCAGGTTATCTTTTTATTTATGGGTGGTTTTATGTTGGGCTATGCACTTGAAAAAACCAACTTGCATAGTCGATTGGCATTATTGATTTTGAGCAAGGTTGGTGTAAGTCCTCAACGAATTTTAGCAGGTATTATGATGGCCGCTTTTTTTATTAGTATGTGGATGAGCAACACAGCTACCGTGATGATGTTGTTTGCTGCCGTTACTGCCATTATTATTAAGCTAAGCGAAAATCAATCCACACCAACAAAGTTTGGCGGAGCACTGATGATAGGACTTGCCTATGCGGCTTCCATCGGTGGCATGTCAACTTTGGTGGGGACACCTACAAACATGATTTTTTACAGTTTTTACAACAGTAATTTTAGCGGTCAGCAACAAATTGTTTTTTCCAATTGGTTCATGCTTGCCTTCCCTATTGCTATATTATTATTGATCATTACCTATTGGCTTATCTGCAAACACTTTTCACTACAAGATATAAAAATTGAACTTGCCCATTCATACTTCAAAGAAGAATATAAAAAGCTTGGTGCACCCGGAAGAGATGAAAAAATAGTAGGGACCTTATTTGCCATCACCGCCTGCTTATGGTTTACGCGAAGTGATTTTATTATTGGCAACTTTCAATTCAAAGGTTGGAATAATTTATTTGTACATAAAGATTTTATTCAAGATAGTACTATTGCAATTTTTATGGCAATGCTATTATTTTTTATTCCATCTAAAAATAATGCGGGAAAACCAATCTTGCTTTGGGATGATTGTAAAAAATTACCGCTCGGAATTATGTTGTTGTTTGGTAGCGGATTCGCCATTGCCAAAGGATTTGAACTATCAGGATTGAGTCAATTATTGGCAAACAGTTTAACAGTTTTGAATGCTGAAAATACCTTCTTGATCATTGCAGGAATTTGTGTGATCATCACCTTTATCAGCGAATTTGCCTCTAATGTGGCAAGCATTCAATTGGCACTTCCTATTTTATTATCGCTATCAATTTCTTTACAATTACCGGCCATTGCTTTGATGATTCCGGCCACGCTTGCTGCATCACTCGGCTTTATGCTACCCGTTGCTACTGCGCCCAACAGCATTGTATACGGCAGCGGAATGATACAGGTAAAAGACATGTACCGTATTGGTTTATGGGTTAATATTGTTGGAATAATGTTGATTGTATTGTTCAGCTACTTTTTTTCATCGGCCATTTTTAAATTCTGATGACCTATGTATGCATCTACCCAACTGCAACAACTGGCGGCATCAATTAAAGCACGTGCTGCTGAAGAGTTACCCGGTATTAAAGCTCATCAAGCAATGTTGCCCGAAGGAAGGAGCATGCCCGATGATTATTTAAACAAGATTAAAAACTATAAACAAAGTGCTGTTTTTGCTTTATTATTTGAAGAAGAAGAAAGCATTCATTTATTGCTCACACAACGACATGAATATGAAGGCAAACACAGCGGACAAATTAGTTTTCCCGGAGGCAAAATGGAGGCAGGTGACACAGACTTATTGCATACTGCTTATCGCGAAACGCAGGAAGAAGTTGGGATATCTAAAACACAAATTGAGCTGATTACAGCGCTTTCTCCACTATATATACCGGTGAGTAATTTTTACGTACAGCCCTATTTGGGTTATCTGCAACAACCAACTGCTTTATCAATAAACACGCGTGAAGTAAAAAATATCATTAAGTTTCCTGTACAACAAATTAATAATCCTGCTATTCAAAAAATAAAAAAGATAGCTGCCTCATCAGGAGTTACCCTTTCGGTACCTGCCTTTGAACTTGATGAGCATACCGTATGGGGTGCAACTGCCATGATGCTTAAAGAAATTGGGGAGTTGATTAAATACCAATAGCTTTAATTAATTTATACTTTTGTAGCGCTTTCAATTTTCCACCATCATGTCAATTCTTCTCGGCTATTTAAAAAAATACTGGCAACTACTTATACTTGCCTTATTTCTTGCTGCAATCAATCAAATATTTTCATTGCTCGATCCTTGGATTTTCAGAAAAATTATTGATGACTATGTAACCAAATTCAATACCAAAACACATGATGAGTTTATCAAAGGAGCAGGTGCTTTGATATTGGCAGCAATGGGCGTAGCCATGATTTCACGCATTGCAAAAAATTTCCAGGACTATTATGTCAATGTTATTGTGCAACGCTTGGGTGCGCAGATATATGCTGATGGTTTGAAGCATTCGCTTGAATTACCGTACACTGTTTTTGAAGATCAACGAAGCGGTGAAACACTCGGCAAATTGCAGAAGGTAAGAACCGATGTGGAGAAATTGATTACCGCCATGATCAATGTACTTTTTACCTCCTTGGTAGGAATAATTTTTGTGGTGATTTATGCCATTAATGTATATTGGGTAATTGCGCCCATCTATTTTTTAACTATTCCTGTGTTGGGCATACTCAGTTCAGTACTAAGCAAAAGAATTAAAATCATCCAAAAGAAAATAGTTGGCGAAACAACAGCATTGGCAGGCTCTACAACAGAATCATTAAGGAATATTGAGTTGGTAAAAAGCTTGGGTTTATCTCAACAAGAAATAAAACGATTGAACAATACCACCGAAAAAATATTAAAACTTGAACTTAAAAAAGTAAGATACGTTCGCAGCTTAAGTTTTATACAAGGCACCTTTGTGAATTTGTTGCGCAATGCCATCTTATTTATGATGTTGTATTTGATTTACACGCAAAAAATAACGGTTGGTGAATTTTTCTCCTTATTTATTTATTCATTTTTCATTTTTGGTCCTTTGCAAGAATTGGGCAACATCATCAATATTTATCGTGAAACAGAAATTTCATTGAATAACTTTAAAGCTATTATTGAAACACCTGTTGAAGTTAAACCTGCTAATCCAATCAAGCTCGATACACTTCGCTCCTTAGCGTTTAATGATGTGTCATTCAAGCATGCCAGTTCAACCACTGATGCGCTTAGTGCGGTAAGTTTTAAGGTAATGAAAGGAGAAACTATTGCCTTCGTTGGGCCTTCGGGAAGTGGTAAAACTACACTAGTAAAATTGTTGGTTGGTTTATATACACCTAAGCAAGGTACAATTTTTTATAACGAATACCACAACCATGAAATTGATTTCGATCAGTTGCGCGAGCGCATTGGATTTGTAACACAAGATACGCAACTATTCTCGGGAAGTATCAGAGAAAACTTATTGTTTGTGAAGCCCGATGCCAGTGATCAAGAGTGTTTAGAGGTACTTGAAAAAGCAGCTGCCAGTAATTTACTTAAGCGAGCCGATAAAGGGCTCGATACAATCATAGGCGAAGGAGGTGTTAAAGTTTCGGGGGGCGAAAAGCAGAGACTATCGATTGCGCGCGCACTCTTAAGGAAACCCGATGTAATTGTGTTTGATGAGGCCACCTCAGCGCTCGACTCCCTTACCGAAGAAGAAATAAGCAGGACCATCAGAGCTGTGAGCGCCAACAGAGAACACATTACTGTGTTGATTGCTCACCGCCTATCAACAATTATGCATGCCAACAAAATTGTTGTACTCGAAAAAGGCCACATTGCAGAGCAAGGAACGCACGATGAGTTGCTTCACTTAAAAGGATTGTACTACGCCATGTGGAGGCAACAAATTGGAGAACGCTAAGGTGTTTGACTTTTTTAACGTTAGCACAGCAAGGCATGTTGTAAATTTGAAAAAAAATATTGATGCCTTTACGTGATTTCAGTTACAGTGAATTTGTGCTTTTTGTTTATCTGTGCATGGCTAATGTAGATAACGATTTAAGTACCGATGAAATTGAGGTGCTCTTCGACAAGATGGAATTGGAGCACTTTACACAATCAGCACATAATGAATTGCTCGTTGGAGTGGTATATAAGAAGTATTTATCGATACCCAAGGAAGAGCGCTTGGAAGCCATTAAAAAAGCAGCACCCAAGTTTTTGTCAGAGAAAAAAAATGGATTGTTATTACTACAAAACCTCAACCAAATAATGAAAGCAGACGGAGAGATTAAAGAAAGTGAGCAAGTATTTTTTGAGGCCTTTGAAAAGATTGTAAACGATCTAGCTTAAAATTTCAATCTGCAATCGTATCGCATGAGATTGGCTACATTATTGCTGTTTCAACAAGTCTTCTCGGAGCTGTTTAGATGTTTTGCGTGAACCATCATGACTCCAACCCGGAGGCATAAATACATACTTTAGCTTGGTAGTAAAAGGGATATCTTTTTTTAAGTCATCAGCTATATTTCGCCACTCATGAAATACGATGTCAACAGGATGATGAGGCCTGTCAATATTTTTAGTCAATCCGAAACGAATCTGCTCGTTCTTCAAATCATCTTCGGAGGCAAAGGTGCCAAAAATTTTATCCCAAATAATAAATACCATTCCCATGTTTTTATCCAAGAAAATTGTATTGGAAGCATGATGCACCCTATGATGAGAAGGCGTAGCCATGAAGTACTCAAGAAAGCCCAATTTATTGATGTATTGGGTATGAATTAAGATCCCATAGATTTGTGTAGCACTGTAAATAAACATGATATCGAGCGGTTTAAAACCCAAAAGTGCTAAGGGTATAAAATATACAAAGCGGTATAGCGGTTGAAACACAGAAGATCTGAATCCGATTGTGAGATTGAATTTTTCTGATGAATGATGCGTAACATGTACCGCCCAAAAAAAGCGGCAGTAATGATCAACACGATGCTCAAAATAAAATGCAATATCTTGCAGTAAAAGCAGGGCAATCCAATACATCCAAGGGTTATCAATAACAACAAAATGATAACTAAAAAAATAGGCAAGAAACCCTAGACAGAAAATCCTGATCAGCAATTCGAGTCCGAAATTGAGTGACGATAAATAGACATTGATGAGCGTATCCTTAACCGTATATAACTTACGATGATGCAAGGTGCTCAATAGTATTTCAATACCAATCAATATGGCGTAAAGGGGTGTTGAAATCAACAATAACAATGTTTGTTTGTAATCTTCCATCTGTTTTAAAGGATTGCAAAAATATAAAGTACAAATTAATTTTACGCTATAAATCATCGATAAAAAGTTAATTTTGCGGTGTATGAACAGGTTTATCTACTACTTCCTTAGGTCAATTTTTCACCTTACCGCTCAAATTTTTTACAGGCGGGTTATCATACTCAATGAAGATAAAATACCTAAAAATAAACCATTGCTGATTGCGATCAATCATAGCAACGCTTTTTGGGATGGTGTGCTCGTTGGCATGTATGTAAACCGACCGGTGTGGTTTCTTGCGAGAGGCGATGTATTTAAAAAACCAAGCGTTGCAAAAATATTAAATATGATGGGCATTGCTCCTGTTTACAGGATGCAGGAAGGGTATGCCAATATTGGTAAGAACAAGGAAACCTTCACAAAATGCCATCAAATTTTAAGTAAAAATCAAGCTATTGCATTATTCCCGGAAGGAAATTGTGAGCGCGAGAGCAAACTCCGACCACTTAAAAAAGGTGCCGCACGTATCGCACACGGGGCTCTCGAAACTTTTGGCAACCACAGCGATTTGTATGTAACATGTGCTGCCCTCAATTATGATGAGCCCGATAATCTCAACAGTGAGATACTCATCAACTTTAGTCATCCTATTAAGGTAAACGACTACTTAGATGCAAGCAAAGCACTAGATGCACGAGAAGCCATGCAATTTACAGCCGCTATGGAAAAGGGAATTGACTCGGTGATGTTTAATATACACGATCGACACCAACATGCTTTTTTTCATTTTGTAAAAAGAAATTTCGCAGATTTGGTTACCGGTAAAAGTAAAAATGAGCACTCCTTGTTTGAAAAAATGAAGCTTTTCAGCGAAAAAATTAATGCTGCTCATCCTTCAACCGATGCTTGCAAGCATGCCGTAAATGCCTATCGCAATGAGCTTTCAAAGGCGGGCGTTCGAGAAAAATATGTGCAACAGTTTCTTATTCAAGGGCGCTTCATCAGTACGTATTTAATTTGTTTGCTGCTGTTTATACCATCGATACCGGGCTTACTGTTTAACTCTTGGCCTTATTATTTATCAAATCGACTGGCAAAAAAAACAGTTAAAAAGCAAGAATTTTTTACCTCCATCAATTTAGGTGCCGCAGGCCTTTTATACTTTATATGGTATTTGATCATAGCTATTGTATTTACCTTCATGCTCTCTTTATTGAAGGCATTCATGTTGGTGATGGCTATACATTTCAGTGGCGTTATTTGCTTACATCTTGCTACCTATTTTAGAGCTATTAAAGCTCATGTAAAGCTATCAAAATTAAATCATAAACATCGTGAGCATTTGCTTAAGACAAGAGAAAATTGTGTGGCGGCCATTAAAAACTACATTGCAGCATGAAAATGAAATTAGAAAAAGAGGTACAGATTAAAAATAAGCGTGCCTCGTTTGAGTATATATTGATGGACCGCTACGTATGTGGCTTGCAGCTATTGGGCTCAGAGATTAAATCAATCAGACAGGGCAAAGCTTCGATTGCGGAGGCATACTGCTTTATACATGATCATGAGGTGTGGATTAAAAACATGAATATATCTGAGTACAAGGAAGCGAGCTTAAATAATCATCTTCCCAAACGAGACCGTAAGCTTTTGTTGCGCAAAAATGAAATTGAAAAAATAATTTCAAAATTAAAAAACAAGGGATTTACTTTAATTCCCACGCTATTGTTCATCAATGAAAACGGCTACGCCAAAATTGAAATTCATTTAGCAAAAGGGAAAAAACTATTCGACAAAAGGGAAGCACTCAAAACCAAAGATGCTAGCAGAGAAATGGCGAGAAAAATAAAGGTTT
>JALRAS010000005.1:0-3661 GCA_023262495.1 Bacteroidia bacterium
CGTTGCTATTGTTTGTTGAAATTTGGAAAAAAAGAATGATTGTCGCGTCTTGTAGCTTGTCGCACATGGCGACTTCGTTTCACAAAAACAAACTGATCCATTTGGCAGCGCCAAGTCCATGCGTGTCATGACTGTGCTTTGCTGCGCTCCTGTACTATTGTATCACACAGCTGCACCCAGCTTCTAGTGTTGTCGGTTGCTCTTTGCGACTCTGCTTCTTGGCTTGCTTCATGGTTATTTTGGCTAAATTTTCTCCTTCAACCATTTCCATGGTGTAGCTAATATCATGCTTAGCAAAGTGCTTTTCCACTTGTTCTAATCTCTTGTCGAGCGCCAAAGCAGCATCGTCATCATCCACACTTAAGATGCCCAATATGTGCACCTTGGAAGAATATTTCTTGGCCAACTCCACAATAAATCTAACCTTTTCACGCGATGGATCAGAACTGTCAATAGGGCACAATATTTTTTCGAAACCCAGCTTTGAGGCACGTGTTTGAACAGTAATAACCGGTACCGTTGATTCTGTTACCACCCTAAATGCATTACTTCCTATAAAGAATTCTTCAAATCCGCTTACACCATGTGTTCCCATAATAATCAAATCGGCATTCGATTCTTTAGTGGCCTCGGCAATGCCTTTTGAAATTTTTCCTGCCTTAAGGATGTACGATACTTTTCCACCAGTTTTTAGTCGTATCTCAGTTGAGAGCTGGGTCAATTTATCATTGATAATTTGCTCGGCATATTTCTTATCGGAAGCGGTAAAGGTTCCTAAATCAAGCTTAGAAACGGTAGTCTCCATCACATGTGCTAAAATGATGTCGGCCTTAAATAGCTTGGCCATGAACGTAGCATGTTCCAATGCCAACATACTATTTGCAGAAAGATCAACGGGAACTAAAATTTTTGAAATTTTGAATGCTTTCATAAGAGATTTAAGTTTTGGTATTGCCAAAGTCGGAATTAAATCTCAAAAGTCAAAATTTATTTCTTGCTTACATGTCTATAATAGAGCCTAAAGGAACATCGCCTTTGTAAGATATAGGCATTGTTTTGGAAATACCCAAAGCCCTTGCCTGAATATTTCCTGAGCAAGCAATATTTACTTTCTTAGACATGATGATAGAAAGTAGCGAACTAAAGCCACCAACGGCAATATCGCTATACTTGGCATTCACCACAAAGCGATGTGATTGCTCACTTCTTGCTGCAATTTTAACCTTCTCGGCTAGTTTGATATTGCCAATATTACTTTGATTGACCACCAAATTTAAGTCTATAGATGATACCGTAATACTCATTCTATTGGGATTTTTCAGAATCACATTTAACTCGGCAGTAGCTCCTTTTTTATCGGTATTTAATATTTTAAACGACTCTACTTTTTTAAATTCAACTTCCTTGAATGTACAGGAGCTGAACTGTAAAGAAATAAGTATCCCAAAGAAAATTGCGTAAACTGATTTATGGCTCAACATGTTTGTATGATTTTCGTACTTCTTACGCAGCGCGTTAATTGAGGTTGCCATTTCACTCTTGTAGTATTGATAAGATTTGTTAAACGTGACTCAACCTTAGGAAGGTATCACTCATCAACTGTTTGCTGTCGCAATAATCATGATCAAACTGCAAGGCAGTTTCTTTGGCGGGCTTCAAAATAAAACAAAATAATTTTTTGCTTGATTGTTCATGATGATGCATAATGTTTGCATCCGTTTGTCCAATATATTCGGCCTCATTTCTTCCTAAAACTGATGCAGCAATCATTGCTACTTCATAGTTATCATCATGCTCTTTTTGAAAGAGTTGATGACCAAGCGCATTCAATTTTTGTTTGTAGAAGTCGAGTACCTCATGATATAATTTGCTGTTATAATGTGCCACATCGGAATCATCAAGATTAAGGATTAGCGTTAAGTTACTCGATGGTTTGATGAGTGCTTGCGCCTTTTGAAATACGGCAGCATCATTCCGATAGGGCATCATTTCAGTGGAGGAAGTGGTTGCTATGACTTCAACAGGATGATTTGATTGCATCAGCTTTTGTGTAATTGCAGAGTTGGCATTGCCTACAAAAATGATTTTTTCATTACTCGATTGAAGTGCTTGTAAGGCATATAACAAAGCTGTTTCATGTTCCAATTCATCACCATTGTATTGCATATTTGTTTTGCAAATGATTTCGGCCGGTATGTCTTCACGAAAAAGGATGGCAGATGTAGCTTCCTCCGAAGGAAATATATCATGATAGGCAAGACCTCCACTCATCAATACCACAACCTTTAATTTTATCTTCGATTGATGATTACTAGCCCACAAAGCATTTCCGATAGATAGCGCTGCTGCACTGAGTCCTGTATTTCTGATGAATTGTCTGCGTTGCATGATATTATTTTTGTTGAAGTTCAGTAAAGTATTGATAGAAGTATGGAATGGTTTCTATGCCTTTATAGAAATTGAACAGTCCGTAGCTTTCATTGGGCGAATGTATAGCATCTGAATCTAAACCAAAGCCAAGCAATACGGAATCTAATCCCAATACTGATTTAAACATGGCAACAATAGGAATACTGCCACCGCTGCGCATGGGAATTGGTTTTTTACCAAAGGTGGTTTCCATTGCCATTGAAGCAGCTTTGTAAGCAATTGAAGTACTTGGTGTTACCACGGGCTCTCCTCCATGATGTGGAGTAACTTTTACCTTCACCGAAGGAGGGGCAATTTGATTAAAGTAATCGCTAAACAATTGTGTAATTTTATCACTGTTTTGATAAGGAACCAAACGCATAGAAATTTTTGCGTAAGCTTTTGATGCAATGACTGTTTTTGCTCCTTCACCCGTGTATCCTCCCCAAATTCCATTTACATCAAGTGTTGGCCTGATAGAGGTTCTTTCATTGGTGGTGTATCCTTCTTCACCATGAATATCACTTAGGTCTAGAGCTTTTTTGTAGTTGTCAAGATTAAAAGGTGCCTTTCCCATTTCTGCACGTTCTTCGGCCGATAAAATTTCAACATCCTCATAAAAACCCGGAATGGTAATGTGATTTTTATCGTCTTTCAATTTAGCAATCATCTCACACAAAATATTGATTGGATTGGCCACAGCACCACCGTACAAGCCCGAATGCAAATCACGATTAGGACCGGTTACTTCTACTTCTACATAACTTAATCCTCGTAAACCAACTGTAATTGAAGGAGTATCATTAGCAATAATCCCTGTATCGGAAATAAGAATAATATCTGCTTTTAATTTCTCAGTGTTTTCTTGTACAAAAATTCCGAGGTTGGTTGACCCAACTTCTTCTTCGCCTTCAATCATAAACTTAACATTACAAGGCAGTGAGTTGGTTTGCATCATGGCCTCAAATGCTTTTACATGCATAAACATTTGACCTTTATCATCGCAGGCACCTCGTGCATAAATTTTATCATTTTTAATTACCGGGTCAAATGGCTTTGAATGCCATAAATCAAGCGGGTCGGGAGGTTGTACATCGTAATGACCATAAACCAATACAGTAGGTAAACTTGAATCAATTATTTTTTCGCCAAATACAACCGGATAGCCTGGCGTTTCGCAAATTTCAACTGAATCGCAACCTGCTTTTTCTAAGCTTGATTTTACAGCAGTAGCTGTTAAAATGACGTCTGT
>JALRAS010000005.1:3671-54715 GCA_023262495.1 Bacteroidia bacterium
TATACAATAGGGTATCCGGCTGTTTCGCAAATCTCAACCTGATCGGCACCTGCTTTTTTAAGTGATGCTGCTACTGCTTCGGCAGTTTTTACAACATCATTTTTGTATGCAGGGTCGGCACTTACCGAAGGAATACGTAATAATTCAAAAAGTTCATCAAGGAATCGTTGTTGGTTGCTTTGGATATAGGCATTCATAGTAATTCTGTATTTTTATATTAATTAAACAATGGAATATTTCTTTGGTTGAAATCTTTTATTGCCGTGGCCATGTATAAATTTCTCCACGTGGCAGCTGCCTCTTTATTCAACAAGTCAAGGATAGGTTTATCATCGCACAATAGGGGAACTTCGGAAAGTTCTTGTGACTCAAATTGAAAACTTTTATGGGCGGTTTTAAAATCGTGCTTTGAAGCAAATATCAAAATATTGCCTTCTTCCTCTTTGGCTGCGCTAGATAGTAAATGATAATGAAAATTTGATTGCTTTAAGGTCTTTACTATAGCTTTTATGCCTTTGCTTTTTTCACCTGTTTTAAAGCCATAATTATTAATCACCAACATCCCATTGGTATTAAGGAGTGCTTTTACTTGACTTAAACTTTCTTCGGTAATCAAATGAGAAGGATTTTCTTCACCCTTAAAAACATCGAATACAATCAAATCATATTTTTTTTGCGTAGTATTGACATACCTGCGCGCATCGTCAACAAATACCTTGGTGCGCTTGTTTAGGGAGAAGAATTGTTGTGCTGCATAAACAACGCGTTCATCAAATTCAACAGCATCAACTTCAAAATTATTTTTAACGAGTTCGTTGGCAACAACACCTCCACCTAATCCCAACAACAGCGCCTTTTTTCCTTCCACCTGCTTGCTTGCTTCATCAACCAGCAACGATACATAGGGGAAGTAGCGGTGTGCTGTGTCTTGTTGGTTATCGTATGTTTGAATTACTCTATTGAATAGCATCATGCGAATATAGGAAACAGGTGTTTGTTGCTGTTGGTATACCGGATAATCAACCACCATGATTTGGCCCAGTAATCCCTCTTTACTATACAGTATTTTGATGTCGGATATGGCAGTTTCTTTGGTCAGAATAAGTTTACCAAACAACATCAATAAAAGTGAAGCAATCAAGAATATTTTTCTTTGCTTAATGATTGCAATAAGCGGAAGTAGGCCCAGTATTGCGCCTGTTATAAAGGCGGGCTTACTTAATCCAAAGGTTGGAATAATGTAAAATCCCATGCCAAAGGTGGCAATAATACCGCCAACCGTGGAAACAGCATAAATATTACCGGCCATATTGCCTGCATGATGCTGATGGTCGCTTAGTTTTTCAATGATGAGAGGTGATACCATCCCCATTAAAAATACCGGAGGCATCAGAAAAAGTATGGTCGAGAAAATGATGGATGTTAGAAAGGGAAGATGGGTACTCCATGCAATAATGATACTTGCACTAATGGGCATGGCCGCGGTGAAAACAGCTGCAACAAGCAAAACGTAAAATAGTAATTTGGCATTTTGACTCCGTCCTGCCCAATATCCTCCTGTAAAATATCCGGCAGCCAAACCACCTAGGGTAACAGCCATAACGGTTGCCCAAACGTAAAGAGATGAGCCAAAGTAAGGGGCTAGCATTTTAGCACCAATCAACTCCGCACTCATCACTGCTGCTCCCTCGGTAAAGGAGAGGGTGTACAAGAAGAGTCGATTAGGATTGGCTTGTATCATTAATTTTTTGAACCACTTTTGATGATGGTATATTTTGTTTTTAGTTTTAAAAACCAACCTTCGAAGTAGGCATACGACAGCCATGATACCAGAATGGTGAGTGCGGTTACTGAAGCATAAATAACCAACTGCGGTATGAGTTCGTTGGAAGGCATGATGCCTGCTGCTTTCATTAAATAAATTACAAGCGGTATCAACATGAAGTGGTACATGTACATGCTATACGAAATTTTACCTAAGAAATTAAACACATCATTTTCAAGTTTGATGATGGAATCGGGATTGCCCGAAACATTGGCAATAATAAATAGGAAAATTACACTGTAAACTAAGTGAATGCCATCTTGTATGGCAGGAGGTGTAAATAAAATCAAAATAGGAATACAGAGTAAGCACATTGGAAGCACAATAGGTTGGTACACCAAATTTTTAAATTGTGTTTTGTAATTGTAAAGTAGGTAGGCACCCATACCACCAATTGTCATAGATTCTATTTTGGTCATAGCCAAGAATTTTTTAATGATTGCAAGTGTTGGACTGCCATATCCGGCCTTGAACAAAATTAACACAAATACCTTAAGACCAATCATGATGCAAAATACAATGACCAACATTTTGAAAATATTACCGGCTTTTTTGGCAAGTACAGGCCATATCAAATAAAATTGTTCCTCAACACCAATCGACCATGTTTGACTAATCATAGGCACAGGTGAAAAAATGGCATGGGCAATATTTGGGAAGATAATTAAATAAAGGAATAGATTGATTCCAAAATGATCGTTAAGTTCTTTACTTGAAAAGCTAATCGATCCATTGACAATATATGGAACAACAAAAAAACCCAAAATAACAATAAGGTAGTAGAGGGGCCAAATTCTCAAGATCCTTCGCAAGTAGAACTTTTTAACTGCAATTGTTCCTGTTTTTGCTTTCTCAACAAGGAGTAAATAAGTGATTAAAAAACCACTCAATACAAAGAAGAAATAAACTCCCAAACCTCCTGCCTCAAACACAAATGTATTTACAGCACTTTTCAAGGTTAGGATATTTGAACTATGATTTCCCCACAAATTTGGTAACCCCATAAAATGTTTCACCAATTCTATATGTGTAACCACTACTGCCATTGCAGCAAAGAAACGCAGCCCGTTTAACCCCGGAAAATAAACCTTGTTATTATCCATTACAGGTTAAAATAAAATGGTTGCATTTCATGTTGACAGGGTATATTGATTTGTTATCGCTTCGCAAAATTATTTTAATCAAACTGCTCATAGTTGCTTCATCAGTTAACCGGTAATTTGCAGCATATCAATCAAAAAAATCACTCCAATACACTGCTGCAAATTTCAGTTCATTGGCATTATTTTGAGCAACAAATATCTTAATTTTTTTTAATCTCTCGAGATGCCTTTTATACCAATTGCATTTATTTTTTAGTCCAACTAAAAAATAAATTTGCAATGATTAATGCCGATACTACCTGAAAATAGTACAATGAGGCAATGTCGAAATTGGACTAAATTGAAAGTGTAATCGGTATTAATTATCAGGGGTACTTTTGCTCGGGAAAATCATATTGTAATCAAAGGCACGCAAATGCATACCAGACAAAGCGATTGATAGATGTTAGCTACTTTTTTTTGATTTCGCTGCTGAGTTCAATGACTGTATTATACACGTATGTCTTGTGCTTTTTTATAGACACGCCAATGTATAAGACCTCGGGATTGAGTAGCGATTTTCTATGACTCAAGCTAGGAATGCCCTCGTCAATGAGTAAATCTATAACTATGCTAAAGGCATCGCCATAGCCATATTGACAATTTTCAAACACTTTTTTATATCTCTTGCTCAAGTGTGCTGCGCGCATTTCATAAGTTTCACCGGTGGGTGAATTGTGTCCTACCTTACCTTTAACGCCCATTTCGGTAGCATGTTTTTTAGCCATTTCATACAGGTCAAATTTAGGTTCAATGCATCCTGTTGCTTGCATGTTGTTGAGATCTTTCAGTAAACTGCTTAAGTAAGAAGTCTTCTCTATGGCTGCAGAATCTAGATAGTCTTTAAGATAGGTATCTGCAAACAACTTAGGATTGATACGTACCATGTTGATGTACATCACAACAGCTTTTTCTTCAGCCGTAAGATAGCCGGTTGATTGCGCAGTTTGACATTTTTTTAGCAATGAATCGGGCCACTCTGCTGACAATGCCCCAGCAGGGCAACTCAAAAAAACATACATGACCAATCCAATATAGTGCTTCATTCTTTTATTATCATGCAAAAATTATGCATCAATTGTGCCAAACTTAAAATACTTGTTTCCCATCGCTGAATGTTTTTAAAACCTTGATATAAGGAATATCATACTCATTGCAATTCATAATGTCTTTATCAATAATGATAAAGTCAGCTGCTTTGCCCACTTCCAGGCTGCCTCTCATTTTCTCTTCAAATCCTGCATAAGCAGCCCAACTCGTGAATGCTCTTATTGCCTGTTCGCGCGATATTTTATTTTGCGATTCAAAACCGCCTGCCGGTATTCTTCTCAAATCTTGACGTGTTACCGCGGCATAAATACCTCTGAAGGGATTGATACCCTCAACCGGAAAGTCACTACCACCGGCAATCATCCCCGCGTGTTCAATTAACTTCTTTAAAGCATAGGCATTTTTAGTCCGTTCTTTTCCAATACGATCATATACCCAATACATGTCGGAAGTTGCATGTGTGGGCTGAACCGATGGAATGATTTTATTCAAAGCAAATTTTTTAAAGTCAGATTCATCAATGACCTGTGCATGCTCTATTCTCCATCTTCTATGCCTATCATTGCCAAGTACCTGATGATACAAATCAAGGATAAAACGATTGGCAGAATCACCAATGCAATGCGTGTTCATCTGGAATTGTGAACGTGCAATTTTTTGGGCAACTGCTCTCAAGGAATCGGGATGCGATAGTAAAAAACCTGCCTCATTTTTTTTATCTTGGTATGGCTTCAATAAGCATGCTCCTCTCGATCCCAGAGCCCCGTCAGCATATACTTTAAATGCCCTTACGCTGAGGTTTTCTTTAATGATTGGCCCACTTTTAAGGTAATGTTTTAAATTATCCTGATCAGCAGACAGCATCAAGTGTAGTTTCATTTTAAGTTTGCCGCTCGTTTGCAAACTATCTAAAAATTCTACTATTTTTTTTGAAAGTCCTGCATCGGCCACAGAGGTGAGACCTACCTCAAAACAATTTTTTTGTGCAGTCATCAAAGCATCAAAACGCTCTGATACCGATGGGTCGGGAATGTGCTTGCTTACCTCATTTACTGCGTTGTCAATAAGCATACCGGTGAGGGTTTGCTTTCCGTTTTTAGTGATTATTTCAAATACACCACCCTCAATTTTGTTGGCAGCGGTAATGCCTGCAAGGTCGAGTGCCTTCTGATTAGCTAATGCAGCGTGGCCATCCACACGCGACAGGAGCACAGGTCGGTCAGGGAACAATTTGTCTAAGCTGTCTTTAGTTGGAAAGTCCTTCACCTTCCAATCGTTTTGATCCCAACCTCTTCCCTTTATCCATAGTGATTTTGATGTGGTGGAAAATTCCTGTACGCGTTGAATTACCTCGTTGAATGAACGTGTGCCTGTGAGATCTACCTCGCGCAATCCTAATGCATAATAATAGAAATGCGTATGGGCATCATACAAGCCAGGGAGTACGGTCTTTCCTTGTAAGTCAATCTTTTCAGGAGCATCATACAATTCAAAAATTTTGGCCGTTGTTCCAATAGCAGCAATTTTTCCATCTTTTACAGCCATGGCAGCGTGCTTTGAAAATGCACTGTCAACGCTATAGATAGTAGCGTTGTATAAAATCATATCTACTTGTGTATGACTTTTACATCCCGCAAGTGCAATGATGAGTAGGGAACAGATAATGCTGATGATGTTTCTCATGTGCTATTTTCTGAAGGTTGTAGTAGCGTTTGCCTGTGCTTTTGGGGTAATAGTAATGTCGCTGATATTCACATGCTCGGGGCGCGAAGCTGCCCAATAAACCGCATCGGCAACATCATGGGCACTCAAGGGGGTAAGTCCTGCATAAACTTTTTTTGCTCTTTCGCTGTCGCCCTTATATCTTACCAAACTGAATTCTGTTTCAACCATGCCGGGCGCTATATTGGTCACTCTGATGCCGTGTTGCAACAAATCTATGCGCATGGTTTGAGACAATGAATCAACGGCATGTTTTGTTGCACAATATACATTACCGTTGGCATAGTTTTCTTTACCTGCTATGGAGCTGATGTTGATGATATGTCCTGCTTGCTGCAATACCATCATCGGTGCCACAATTCGCGCCATATAAAGCAAACCTTTGATATTGGTATCAATCATTGTTTCCCAATCGCTATGCAGCCCTTCGTGAATCGGATTGAGGCCCGCAGCTAATCCTGCGTTATTAATGAGTATATCAATTTGTTGGTAGTCGGTCGGCAATTTTGTGATTGCGTTTTCGCAAGCCACCTTATTGGTTACATCAAATACCAGTGGCAAGGTGTTAGTGCCATATTGAGTTTGAAGTGTTTGCGTCAATTGTTTGAGTTTTTCTTCACGCCTTCCTGTGATGATCAATCGATAACCGTTTTCGGCAAAGATGTGCGCGCAGGCTTCTCCTATGCCTGAAGTTGCTCCTGTTATAAGTACTGTTTTCAACGTTTATATAATTTATTGCTGCAAAAGTAAGATTAAAATACTTTGAAGGGTGCACTAAAATTTCTGTTAATAAACTTTCAATTGTGAGATAAAAAACTTTACTTTGAGAGTCTAAACTTAACTATATGAGTAATCCACTAAAAGGCGGAGAGTTTTTGATCCGCACCACCGAAGCGAAAGATATTTTTATTCCGGAACAATGGAACGAAGAACAACAAATGATTGCCCAATCATGCCATGATTTTTTGGCTGCAGAAATTTGGCCGAATCTCGATAGAATTGATGCTCAAGAGGAAGGGCTTACAGTGTCATTGTTAGATAAGGCAGCCGAATTAGGTTTGCTTGGGCTCAATGTTCCTGAAGAATATGGAGGTTTTGAAAAAGATTTTGTTACCGGCATGTTGGCTACTGAAGTAATTGGTGCCGGACATTCATTTGCGGTATCTATCTCTGCACACACCGGTATTGGAACACTTCCCATATTGTATTATGGTAATGAAGCACAAAAACAAAAATACATTCCTAAATTGGCAAGTGGCGAGTGGAAAGCTTGCTACTGTCTAACAGAGCCCAACTCGGGATCTGATGCCAACAGTGGTAAAACAAAAGCCGTGTTGAGTGCCGATGGAAAGCATTACATCCTTAACGGTCAAAAAATGTGGATTACCAACGGAGGATTTGCTGATGTATTTACCGTGTTTGCCAAAATAGATGATGATGAAAATTTAAGTGCGTTCATTGTTGAAAAAAGTTTTGGTGGCATAACACTTAATCCCGAGGAGCATAAGATGGGAATAAAAGGCAGCAGCACCCGACAAGTATTTTTCAATGATTGTAAAGTGCCTGTCGAAAATTTATTGAGCGAAAGACAAAACGGTTTCAAGATTGCTGTTAACATATTAAACATGGGCCGTGTAAAGTTGGCTGCAGCAGCGCTTGGTGGCTGTAAGCGTGCTTCAGGTATTTCAGTAAACTATGCCAACGAGCGTCAACAATTTGGCCGCCCTATTGCAAAGTATGGTGCCATACGACACAAATTAGCAGAGCAAGCGATTCGCATTTACGCCATGGAGAGTGCGCTGTATAGAGTTACTCAAAATATTGAAGATGCCATCAATGCTTATGCAGCATCAGGAATGGACAAAGGAAAAGCCATTTTAAAAGGGGTAGAGCAGTTTGCTCCCGAGGCAGCAATCATGAAAGTTGCCGGTAGTGAGGTGCTTGATTATGTTGTTGATGAAGGTGTTCAAATATACGGTGGTATGGGATACAGTGCCGAAGCGCCTATGGACAGAGCTTATCGCGACAGTCGTATCAATCGAATCTTTGAGGGAACCAACGAAATCAACCGTATGCTCATTGTGGATATGATGCTGCGTAAAGCTATGAAAGGAGAGTTAGATTTAATGGGGCCCGCACAAAAGGTTGCTGCCGAGTTAATGAGTATCCCCGATTTTGGTGGCGATGATGATACTCCTTTTGCGAAAGAGAAAAAATATATCGAAAATTTCAAAAAAGCGGCTTTGATGGTAGCCGGTGCTGCGGCACAAAAGCTCATGATGGAGTTGTCAAAAGAGCAGGAGGTGTTGATGAATATTGCCGACATGATAATTGATTTATACATCTCTGAAAGTGTGATGCTGCGTGTTGAAAAATTATGCAGCATGAAAGGTGCCGATCATTGTAAAGAGCAATTAGAAATGATGCGTGTATACATCAACGATGCTGCGGATCGTATTCATAAAAATGGTAAAGATGCCATCAATTCCTTTGCTGAAGGTGATGAGTTACGCATGATGTTGATGGGCTTGAAACGTTTCACTAAAACAGATCCATTCAATAGCAAAGAGGCACGTAGAGTTGTTGCAGCCAAATTAATTGCAGAGAATAAATACTGTTTTTAAATAAAAATGAAAGGTATGTGGTTGGAGTAAACTCCAACCACTTTTGGAAACTTGTAGTTGCATTTTTCCTGCTTCCTGCATCAAGTACAATTGGTTAGCAACACTTCTTTACACCAAATTTTTATTGTAACATCAGGAGTAATGTTGATGCTCTTAATTGACCAAAAATAATGGCCTTTTGATTAAATGCGATCCCACATGCGATTGCGTCCTCCTTACTAATATCAATGATCAATAATGACATTTCGTTGGGCCAGCCTTTTGTTCCTTCTCCATAACCCAAAACAAATTTATATCCTCGAGTTTCTACGTAGTTGATGAGTTGCTTATGACGCAGTTCGTTTTGCTCTGCCGTTAACAATTCAGAGAGAGGATTATAGGCGGTTATAAAGGCGTATGTTGTGCAGTTGTTTTCAATTAACAAATGGTCAAGTTTCTCATTTTTTTTACCCACTTGTATCACTATATCTTCAACAATATACCTTGTCTTTGCATAAGCTGATTTGAGCTCTCGGTTTTTATGTGTATACATATTATACCTTAACTTATGATTAATTAATACTTGATTTTGGCTATTATTTCAACAATTGTAATTGCCCAATAACAAGCGCATCAATAATTTCCCAGGGCACATTAGCTTTTCCAAAATGTCCGTAGGCAGCTGTGCCAATGTAAATAGGTGCTTTTAACCCTAAGGTGCGTATGATACCCTGAGGTGTTAAATCAAACAGTGATTGAATGGCTTCCTCTATTTTTGATTCATCAATAACTCCTGTTTCATGCGTATTTACATATAAACTTGTTGGTTCCGCTTTTCCTATGGCGTATGACAGCTGAATAGTGCACCGAGTGGCAAGGCCTGCCTCAACAATATGTTTGGCAACATATCTTGCTGCATAGGCGGCTGA
Source organism: Bacteroidia bacterium (assembly GCA_023262495.1). Taxonomy (GTDB): domain Bacteria; phylum Bacteroidota; class Bacteroidia; order UBA4408; family UBA4408; genus CAIKXD01. The sequence goes on from JALRAS010000005.1 coordinate 12,943, forward strand.
GCGGTCAACCTTACTCGGATCCTTTCCGCTAAAAGCACCACCTCCATGCGGGCACGAACCACCATAAGTGTCAACAATAATTTTACGACCTGTAAGGCCTGTATCGCCATGCGGACCTCCAATTGTGAAGCTACCAGAAGGATTAATCATAATCACCGGATTGCCTTTCAGATCATAAGAACTAATCACCGGATGAATAATTTGCTCGGTAACAAATTTGCTTAATGCAGCCTGTGAAATGTGTTTCACATGTTGTGTAGACAATACAATGTTTTCGATGGCAACAGGTATATTGTTTTCATACCTGATGGTTACCTGTGATTTGGCATCAGGCAATAGTACAGAGTCTTCTTGCATTCTTACTTCCCTTTGTTTTTCCATCAGTTGATGCGCTATCATAATGGGCATAGGCATTAGCGCAGGCGTTTCTCTACAGGCATAGCCAAACATTATTCCTTGATCACCTGCGCCACCATCGATAACACTGCTGTTAATTTCCGGACTTTGTTCGTGTAGTAAATTGATGTAAGCGGCATCTGCTTCACTGAATCCAGTAGCACTATCAGTGTAACCAATTTCTTTAATCACTGCTCTTGCTATGGCAATGGCATCAACATGTACTTTTGAGGTTACTTCACCGGCAATCACCAATTGTCCTGTTGTAATGAGGCATTCGCAGGCTACTTTGGCTTCGGGGTCTTGTGCTAAATAGGCATCTAAAATGGCATCAGAAATTTGATCGGCTACTTTATCGGGATGTCCGTTTGATACCGATTCGCTTGTAAATTGAAATGTTTTTGTTTTCATGTGTATTGTTTTTAAGTTTTTACAATACATCAGTAATGGGATGGCAACATGTTATTTTGACGAAATGTCCGCATCTAACTGCCACCGTGGAGTTGCTACTCTCGGTTGGCACCTTTGCCTAGGCAAAAGATTCCTGATGTAATCAATAAATTAAATGGTTGATTAAGTAATATTTGTTTTAAATTTCATGTGAGTCATTTGGTTATACCCTGTAAATGTCGGCTTCATTTCTTTTGAATCCGGCTAGCACTGTGGACCTGTCATCAGGGCTTTTCATCACAACTTCAAAAAACTTACATGATTTAGGAAGCGCACCAAAAATGAGTATAAATGTATGCGTTTTATCAATGGGTAGCAAAGTGCCATTAGGCCAAAAAGTAATGTTTTCGGCATGCAGTAACTTGCTTTTAGGAGAACCCTCATCGGTAATTAAATAGGTATTGGGGGTAATGCAGATGTGAAAATCTTTGACATCTGTGATGAGTTCAATGATGACGGTTACCTGCGACTCTCTTAAGGGAAATTTGTTGGGGTGTATTTCCATTTTGAGAATCGGCTTTTTTGCCGGTGTTGAATGAGAGGAATTAGATTGACTGTTCATAATTGATTAATTATTTTCAGAGGTTTGTAAATCTTCTTCCTTCACACATGTCTCTGTTTTCTGTTTTTTGCTCGTTGCTATGTTACTTTTTCGTGCCCTGCTTTTTTCCGATTGAAGATCGAGCTTTATAAAGCGCCACCTGTAAAATGCAGGCTCCTGAAACTCATAATAACTGAGTCTTGGATTTACAATTTCTTCAAGCTGACATGATTCCGTTGGTAAAGCTCTAACAGTGTAAACCTTCATGGCCTCAGGAAATTTCATGAACTCGGCATACGCATTATTTTTAAGTACCTCCGAGAAGTCATCATTAATACATAAGATTTTATCACCTATTTTAAAATTAGGAATTTTCATTGTTATTAAATTTTAGTTAGTAATTATTTGATTTGAAAAAGATGCTCAATAGGTTATGAGCCCGTGGTGCAAATCAGCAATTTCAGCTGTAATTTGTAACCAAATAACAGGATAACGGATCAACCGTAATGAAAATTAAAATAGTGTTTCATACAACAATTTTTGTTGCATGCAGGAGTAAAATAAAGTAGGGTAAACTGAACTAATTTTGGCAGTGTGCCCGCATTATTTTTACCACCGTGGTGTTCAACTCGGTTGGCAGTAGCTCCTTTTTAGGGGAAGCAACTTCTGAATGCATGGTTAATATTTAGAGAACTTTTTTCGAAATTTCTTTCGATGGCACAAATGTAATTGAAAGAAATTTAATTAAGCAAATAAGATTGAAAAAATTAACAAAAAATGATGAGCGTAGATAAATAGCTGCTTCCCAACCGCGAATATTAACTACAATTATTTTGTGAATGAATGACTTAATTTTTGAGCTTAGATTAATGAAAGTTAAACATAGCAATTAAGAATGGCTTATAGAAATAAGATTTGCTAGTATTCATGTTAACTTGTCTTCACTCGAATTGATACAATTGTAAACAATTATTCGCTACCTTTATTTTCCATAAAAAATACACGCACCATTAATATGAAATACAAAAGAATGCCAATAGAGGCCGAATCGCCCGAAGAGCTTGGATATGGCAATATTGAATGCAACCTTGCCGAAAGCTCGGTTACTGATACCAATTTCAAAGATCTCGATTTTAATATTAAAGATATTACCTTGTGCTATGGCGATCACAAAGGTTTGCCTGCTTTGCGCGAATTAATAGCAGCCGATTACGGCCTTCAACCTGAGCATATTATTTTGGTGCCCGGTGCTGCTGCAGGATTATTCATTGTGGCCACATCACTGCTCAATAAAAATAGTCAGTTACTGGTTGAACGGCCCAACTACGCCACTAATATAGAAACACCGCGTTTGTTGGAGTGTGAAATTAATTTTATCGATTTGCACTTTGAAACGCAATACAAGCTCGACTTGTACAGACTTAGCACGATGGTAAAAAGTATGCCTTCATTAATCAGTATTACCACCCCACACAACCCCACAGGCAGTGTGCTTACGGAGGAAGAATTAATGGAGGTAGTCGAACTTTCGCGCAGGCATGGCAGTTATTTACTCGTTGATGAAACATACCGTGAGTTAAGTTTCAACAATCCGCCACCATTGGCAGCAAGTATCAGCGATAACGTTATTTCTGTTTCATCGGTGAGTAAGGCCTACGGTTTACCCGGTATAAGAATGGGTTGGATTGCATGTAAAAACAAGCATTTGTTGGAAACATTCTTAGCCGCCAAAGAACAGATTTTTATTTGTAACTCGTTGCTTGATGAGCATGTGGCCTTGCATTATCTGCAGCATAAGCAGCAATTTTTTGCCCCTATCAAGCAGCATATCAACAATAATTTTAAGGTACTTGAGGAGCACATGAATAGCAGTAAAAATTTAGAATGGGTAAAACCACAGGGAGGTGTAGTATGCTATCCCAGAATTATACCAAGTATTGATTACAAAGTATTTTATAAGGAACTCTATCACAAACATAAAACTTTGGTTGGTGCGGGGCATTGGTTCGAAACATCACAAAAATACATGCGCATAGGTTTTGGTTGGCCCACAAAGGAAGCGCTGCAACAAGGGCTCCATCATATAGAAGCAACTATTGATGGTTTAAAATGATAATTTAATTAAGTTTGGCAAATCTTTACTCATTAATACATTCTGAAAATGTCAGTTCATAAAGAAGTAAAAAAAGTAACTACCAACACCTTGCAGGAGATGAAGCGCAAAGGAGAAAAAATTGCTATGCTCACAGCGTACGATTTTTCAATGGCAAAGATCATTGATGCTGCCGGCATAGATGTCATCTTAGTGGGCGACAGTGCCAGTAATGTGATGGCGGGTCATGAAACTACCTTGCCAATTACATTGGATCAAATGATTTATCATGCGGCCTCTGTAATTAGGGGTGTTGACAGGGCTTTGGTTGTGGTTGATTTGCCTTTTGGTTCTTATCAGGGCAATTCTAAGGAGGCACTCACTTCAGCCATACGTGTCATGAAAGAGTCGGGAGCGCACGCTGTAAAGATGGAGGGAGGTAAAGAAATTGAAGAATCAGTAAAACGAATTTTATCTGCCGGTATTCCTGTAATGGGTCACTTGGGTTTAACACCGCAGTCGATTTATAAATTTGGCACCTACAACGTACGCGCCAAAGAAGAGGAAGAAGCCAAGCGCTTAATTGAAGATGCACACGTGTTGGAAAAAGCCGGCTGCTTTGCCATTGTGCTCGAGAAGATACCTGCCGCATTGGCCACCCAAGCAGCCACAGAAATTTCGGTGCCTATGATAGGGATAGGAGCGGGTAGTGGAGTTGATGGTCAGGTACTCGTATTACATGATATGCTGGGTTTGAATGTAGGGTTTAATCCAAGGTTTTTAAGACGTTATCTCAATCTATTTGATGACATTAAACAAGCAGTGGGAAGCTATGTGAGCGATGTAAAGGCAAAAGATTTTCCAAATGCAGGAGAACAATATTAAATAGGCGCTTTATGACCTTAAAAAAATTATTCAGAAAAAAATCTGCCGCGCATATTCTTGAACAATTAGATCATGCTAAAGATGAACAAGGAGGTTTGGCTCGGCACCTGGGAGTGCGCGATTTAACAGCATTTGGTATAGCCGCTATCATTGGTGCCGGCATTTTTAGTACCATTGGCAAAGCAAGTGCCGATGGTGGCCCTGCTGTAATTTTTCTGTTTTTATTTACTGCCTTGGCATGTGGTTTTGCAGCATTTGCTTATGCAGAATTTGCTTCTATGGTTCCCGTAAGTGGCAGTGCTTATACCTATTCATATGTGGCATTTGGTGAATTCTTCGCATGGATTATTGGTTGGGCACTCATCATGGAGTATGCTATCGGAAATATCGTAGTGGCCATTTCTTGGAGCGATTATTTTGTTTCATTGCTCGAGGCAATCAATATTCCCGCATTGGGTATTAGTGGCATTCATATACCTGAATGGGCAACAATGGATTTCTTTACTGCACGCAACGGATACGAAGAAGGAACAAGGTTATTGGCTGCAGGAAACGTTTTAGATGGTTCAGCTTTGTCGCAATACAACGCATGGAAATATGCTCCAACATTAGGAAACTTTCATGTGGTGCTTGATATACCGGCTTTGCTCATTATTTTTTTGATAACCGCTTTGGTATACAGGGGTATGAAAGAAACGCGCAACGCAGGCAATGCCATGGTGGTGGTTAAACTTGCAGTAGTTTTAGTCATCATTTTTGTGGGGATATTTTATGTTGATGTAAATAATTGGCATCCGTTTGCGCCCAACGGTATCAGCGGTATTTTGAAAGGAGTTTCCGCAGTATTTTTTGCCTATATAGGTTTTGATGCCATCAGCACAACTGCCGAAGAATGTAAAAATCCACAACGCGATTTGCCCAAAGGAATGATGTATGCCATAATCATTTGTACGGTACTTTACATTGCGGTGGCATTGGTTTTAACAGGTATGGTCAGTTATAAGGAGTTGAATGTGGGAGATCCGCTTGCCTTTGTTTTTGAAAAATTACATTTAACAAAATTATCGGGATTGATTTCGGTAAGTGCAGTGGTGGCAATGGCAAGTGTGCTATTGGTTTTTCAAATGGGGCAACCGCGTATTTGGATGAGTATGAGTAAAGATGGATTACTCCCAAAGAAGTTTGCGCACATACATCCTAAATATAAAACTCCCGGATTTAGTACTATCATAACAGGTTTTGTAGTGGGTATTCCGGCATTGTTTATGGATTTAAGTACAGTGGCCGATATATGTAGTATAGGTACCTTGTTTGCTTTTGTGCTTGTGTGCGCAGGCGTATTAAAATTGCAGTTAGATCCGCATGCACCCGAAAGAAAATTCAAAACACCTTACATCAATGGGAAGTACATTGTGCCTGCGTTATTTGTGAGCGGTGTATTGATAGCGCTGCTGTTTAACCAAACCAATACAATGAACTTTTTGAAGTGGCAAAAATTGAAAGACAGTGAACAAATAATTGCTGCGCTTGATGTGCATGATAAATTTGAGTTGCAGAAGTCGGCTATGCAGGATCAACTGATTGATGTTTCACTTTTTAAATCTGCAGATGTTGCTGCTGAAATTATGAACAGCACGGATGCTAATCAGTTGCAATTATTCTTGGAAAGAAGCCCCATCGATAAAGCAAAATACATGCAAACGGGCTGGGAGGTTTTCAAGCATCAAATTCCTTATTGGATATTTATTTTGATAGCGCTGCTGATGTGTTTTTACAGTTATAAACATTCCTTCTCACTTATTCCTGTGTTGGGCATGATGTGTTGTTTGTATATGATGAGTGAGCTGGGTGTTCACAATTGGATTGGATTTACGGGATGGCTGTTGGTGGGATTGGTGATTTATTTTGGATACGGTTATAGGCACAGTAAGCTGAATGTGAATTAACTGCAACGCCTGATGAAGTAATTTTTGGTATTAAAAGCCACACAATAGTTTAGTTTTAAGTTTAAGTTATATATTTGTCCTTATCGGACACGCGCATTATGGTTTTTAAAAAATATCAAATCAACATTTTATTTAGTTTTTTTTCATTCATCATCATGTTGACTTTGTGTGCAGGATGCGGTACTTTTACCACTGATGAAATAAACAGTGGGACAATCGAATACGAAATCAGTTATCCCAACCCTTCGGAAATTACAATGAGTTTGGATTTAATGCCTAAAACTTTGACCTACAGGTTTTCAGAGAATCATACATGCAGTGAAATTTCAGCGGGTTTAGGTGCGCTTAAAACAAATGTGTTAACCGATTTTAATGAGAAGAAAGTGATACAAACGCTCAACCTGATGGGCAAAAAATACAAGGTAGATTTCGATCAAGCAACAATCGATAGCATGTTGCAAGCCGAGCCACCCATCAAAATTGTAACCACTCAAGAAACAAAAAAAATTGCCGGTTATGACTGTTACAAGGCTAAATGCACCACCAAAGATGCAGGCGGAGCGCTGATCAACTATGAAGTATACTATACAAAGGCAATCAAGGTGCCCAATCTAAATTGGTTCAATGCTTATAAAGCCATTGATGGCATGTTGATGGAATACAGGGTTAAGCGTTATGGCATCAATATGGTATTCAAAGCCAAAACAGTTTCTCCTGATGGTGCTGATGATAGCGCATTTCAATTAGAAGGTGACTATAAAAGTATTCCTGCTGCTGAAATGGAAAGCTACTTTAAAATGTATTAAACACTTTGCTTATCAGTAATTAGTTTAACGAGTCATACTTAATTGGTTGGGTGTATGTCCAAACAATATCTATCTCCTGTACCCAAAAAGTAATGTTGTATTGTTTTCAAATTGGGATAAATTAACACCACAATGAAACTAAAAATTAATCACTTGTGTTTTACCTTTGTATAACAATCAAAATTATCAGCAATGAAAAAAGCCATCAAGATTATCGGAGTTGTATTGTTATTAATGATAGCATTAATACTCACTGCACCATTTATATTCAAGGACAAACTGGTTGCGTTAGTAAAAGAAGAGGCCAATAAAAATTTGAATGCCAAAGTTGACTTTGGCGTTTTTGATTTAACCATAATCAAAAGCTTTCCTCATTTTACCTTCAGCATCGATCAAGTAAGTGTGGTTGGTATTAATGAGTTCGAAAATGATACATTACTGTCGCTTGGAAATCTTGAATTAAAGATGGATTTAATGAGTGTGATCAAGGGCGATCATATCAAAATTCAATCGATTGTTTTAAACACGCCCCGCATTCAGGCCTTGGTATCAAAAAACGGGAAAGCCAATTGGGATATCACTAAACCATCTAAAGATAGTGCCACAACCTCTGAGCAACCGAGTAAATTTCAATTGAGCTTAAAGAAATTTGCTATCAATAACGGATACCTACTGTACGATGATCAACAAGCCAACATGCGTGCTGAATTAGCCGGCTTAAACCATGAACTACAAGGCGATTTTACCCAAGATAATTTTTTAATGAACACCATTACTAAGATTGCTTCGCTTGATGTTGCTGAAGGTGGCGTGTGTTATTTTAAGCATGTAGAAACCGAAATTAAAGCAGATTTAGAAATGGATATGAAGGCATCGAAATATACGTTCAAAGAAAATGAATTTAGACTCAATGCATTGGTATTTGGCCTTGATGGCTTTGTGGCAATGCCTAAGGAAGATATTGATATGGATATCAAATTCTTGGCCAAGAAAGCTGCTTTCAAGGAATTTTTATCGCTCATTCCCGGTGTGTATACCAAAGATTTTGCCGATGTGAAAACTGCCGGTAATTTGGCTTTTAGCGGTTATGCAAAAGGAACTTATAATGATAAAAGAATGCCCGCATTTGGTTTGACTTTGAAGGTGGATAATGCCATGTTTCAATACCCATCATTACCTAAAAAAGTAGAGAACATCAACATCGATTTAAGTGTAAGCAATAACGATGGTGTGCCCGATCATACCATCACCGATATCCGAAAGTTTCATGTTGAAATGGCTGGTAACCCAATAGATGTGCGTATGAGAATTGCCACCCCGGTGAGCGATGCAAACATTGATGGTACTGTTAAAGGTAAAGTTGATTTAAATAGCATGAAGGATATTATTCCTATGGAAAAAGATGAAAAATTAAATGGGGTGATTACTGCCGATGTTGTGTTAAAAGGCAGTATGTCAGCCATTGAAAAAGAGCAATACCAAGATTTTAATGCCAGCGGAAATATGACCATTGAAGGAATGCAATACCAAAGCAAAGCTACACCCTATGGCGTTAATATTAAAAAAGCATCCTTGGATTTTACACCAAAGTATCTAGATTTAACTGCCTTTGATTGTATGCTTGGAAAAAGCGATTTACAGGCAAAAGGTAAAATTGAAAACTATATGGCCTATGCCATGAAAGATGAAATGCTGAAAGGCAATGTAAGTTTATCTTCTAATTATTTTGATTTGAATCAGTTTATGACTGATGAGCCCGAAAGAGCAGCAAAACCTGCAGACACAGCAGCAATGACTGTAGCTGAAATTCCTGCCAACCTCGATTTTACAATTACTTCAGCTTTCAATAAGTTGATTTACGATAACATGGATATAAGCAATGTAAAGGGCAAACTTACAATGGCAAATAGCGAATTGCGTATGCAAGATGTAAGTATGAATTTGTTAGATGGTTCAATGATATTAAACGGTCTTTATGGAACTAAAAATGTAAAAGCGCCTGTGATAGATTTCAACATGGGCATCAAAAATTTTGATATACCCAAAACCTATAAAACATTTAATACAGTGCAAAAAATGGCTGGTATTGCCGAGTATGCAACGGGCAGTTTTAATTGCGAAATCAGTTTTAGTGGTATCATGGATGCCCACATGAATCCCGTTTATCAATCATTAAATGGTGCTGGCCGATTGCAAACCCAAAATGTAGTATTAAGCAATTACGCACCACTAAACAAAGTGGCCGATGCTATTAAAATGGATAAGTATAAGCGTTTGAGTCTCAATAATACCAACCTTTCCTTTAAGTTTAAAGATGGTGGCGTTGATGTAGAACCATTTGATATCAAAGCTGGCGACAGTAAGCTCACGGTACAGGGTAGAAGCAATTTTGATCAAACCATCAATTTTCCATTAACCTTTGATATTGCACGCAGCGATTTTGGTGGCGCAGCCAATAACATGCTCAATGGCTTGGTGGCCCAAGCAAACAGCAAGGGAACAAATTTTTCCTTGGGAGAAAGGGTGCAGCTGAGTGCTCTACTAACCGGTACAGCCAAAAATCCTGTAGTAAAAACAAACTTAAAAGCGGCAGCAGGAAATATGGTTGATGATTTAAAAAACAAAGCCAAAGAAGAAATCGATAAAAAGAAAGCTGAACTTGAAGCCAAAGCCAAAGCAGAATTGGACAAGAAAAAAGCAGAGGCTGAAGCAGCACTCAATAAAACTAAAGCAGAGGCCGAAGCCAAAGCCAAAGCAGAGGCCGACAAAGCCAAAGCTGAAGCCGAAAGGTTAAAAAAAGAAGCAGAAGCCAAGGCCAAAGCAGAGGCCGATAAAGCCAAAAAAGCTGCCGAAGAAAAAGCCAAGAAGGAGGCAGAAAAAAAATTGAAAGGACTTTTTGGTAAGTAGTAACCTTGCTTGTAATATTGTATCTTGTGATTACACAGATGCCATTAAATATCACCATACACCACTAAAAAATATCATTGTTGAAACACCTATTCATTACACTGCTCATCATTAACTGTGTTCTTGCACCACAACTTTCAGCGCAGGAAGAAAATCAAAGTGCTTGCCCCGAAATAACCAATAAAAAAGCAATTGAGTATCTCGAAAAAGGACGCAATAAAAAGAAATACGAGTTCAAAGAACGTATGGAATATGTAAAGAAGGCACTTGAAGAAGAGCCCGATTTTGCCGAGGCGCAATACGAAATGGCAGCCCTGCAAATAACCTTAGCAGTTGGCAACGGCACCGGATTTAAGCCTGCTGAAAAATATCTCTTACGCGCTATCGAATTATGTCCTGACATTAATCCTTATGCCTATTATTACCTCGGACAAATTGCATGGGGTGGCGAAGATTATGCTAAGACAGTAAGCTATTTTGAAAAGTTTACTAAAAACCCCGAAAATGCCAAAAAACCCGAAGATTTTGACAAGGCTGCTGCCCTATTAAGACAAGCAAAATTTTATGAGCAGATTTATAAAAACAAAGTAGAGTTTGATCCTAAGCCCATCAAAAATATCGACACCTTTGAAGATGAATTCCTGCCCATGCTATCGCCTGATAATGAATTTTTATACTACACAAAAAGATACATGAAGCAGGGTAAAGACGTGCTCTTTCCACAACAGGTTGAAGAGTTAACAGAAGCCCAAAGAAGTAATGGTGAATTTGTGAAGCCGCATGCTATGGACATGCCATTCAATACACCCGGTGAAAATTATGGCGGCATCACTTTTTCTCTCGATAACAAACATCTGTTTATTACCGTTTGCAAAGCCAATAAAAAGGGCTATGTCAATTGCGACATTTATACCTCAGATTTTAACCGTGAAGAGGAGTGGGGGCCACTCAAAAATTTGGGGCCAAACGTAAACACCGAAGATGGCTGGGAGGCGCAACCCTCCTTAAGTTCAGATGGTAAAACCCTCATCTTTGCAGGTGCACGTGCAGATGGAAAGGGAATGGATTTATACAAAACAGAACGCGAAAATACCAATGCTGAATGGCAGCCGGCAGTAAATATGGGACCACAAATTAATACCGATAAAAACGAAAAATCACCCTTCATTCATAGCGATAGCCAAACCTTATATTTCACATCAGACGGTTGGCCGGGAGTTGGTGGGTATGATATTTTCTTTGCTAAAATGAATGATGACGGAAAATGGACAACACCCAAAAATATTGGTATTCCAATTAATACCGAGAAAGATGAGGTAGGATTTTTTGTGAGCACCGATGGGCAATTGGGCTATATCAGCAGCAAAGATTTAAAAGGCAAAGGAGCAGGAGGATGGGATATCTTTTCATTCCCGCTATACAAGGAAGCACGCCCCGAAAAAATTCTTTTCATCAAAGGCGAGCTCAGAGATGAAACAGGAGCACTCATGAGCAATACTAAAATAGAAATCGAAACCATGTCATCTAAAAAGAAAACCATGTTAGATGTTGATTCGGTAACAGGAAAATACACCACCGTAGTAACGTTAAAAGGCGATGAAGATGCCATACTTACGGTAAAACGCCCCGATTACGGCTTTTACAGTACCTACATCAAAGCAGGTGATACAACCATAGGCAAGCCCATAAAAATTAATATGGATGTAAAGCCCATCGAAAAAGGAGCAACTTTCAATATCAAGGATATTAATTATAAAAGCAATTCGGCTGATCTTACCGAAGAAAGCAAACGTGTGCTACAAAAATTTGCCGAGTATTTAAACGAAACCAAAGATTTATCTATAGAAATTCGCGGGCATACCGATAATGTTGGTAATCCAAAATCAAACTTAGCACTAAGCACCGATAGAGCATTCACAGTCATGGATTTTTTGTTGCAGCATGGCATACCCAAATCGCGTGTGTCCTTCAAAGGCTTTGGCGATACCAAACCTATAGCCGACAATAGCACCGAAACAGGAAGAGCCAAGAACCGAAGAACAGAGTTTGTCATATTGGGTAAATAATTTTTTGGGCGTTCCCTTTTTGTTTGATGGCAAGCACATCAAACAAAAAGGTCGTGCTTTCCGCCCCGCATGGCGGGATAGCTCCAATCACTAACGCAAACTTCCGTATATAACCCTTACACCTAATCACTCGTACTCCTTTGCAACGAGTACGCATCACATATGCGTTTGCAACGCATGAATAACTCTTCTCTCTGCTCTCGCTCGCGTCCCGCGAGTGAGGCTACAAACAGGCCTCTTGCCGATTCATAATTTTTACGTGCATAACAATGCTATCAACACCAAAATGCTACATTCATAATTCAACACGCTTACACCTAATCACTCGTACTCATTTGCAACGAGTACGCATCACATATGCGTTTGCAACGCATAAATAACTATTCCATTTTTTTGCGAGTATAAGATTTAAATAATGAGTCAGCATTTACATTTTAAAATTCAATGCTGAATATAAACCCCATAAATTTACCTTGATGAATGCACCACCACAAAGTCTTCAGCACAGTATCTGTTGCTAACATTACTATTCATGTCATTGAGAACAAGTCTTTAAGAAATGTTTATATTTGTTTTTAAATAACAAGTACATTACCTTAAAACGATAATCAATCTATTTTTATGAAGATGATAACGACCAAACAACTGCTAATTTTTTGTCTTTCATTGTTAAGCAGTATGTTTACTTATGCCCAGCAAGTAGGCCATACCACCTATACCTTTACCGATGCATCGAGAAACAACCGACAAATTACAACAGAGATTTATTACCCTGCCACTATAGCGGGCAACGATACGCCAATCATGCCGGGAAGTTTTCCGCTCCTTGTATTTGGTCATGGTTTTGTGATGGTGTACAGTGCATATGATAATATTTGGAATGCCTTGGTGCCAGAAGGTTATATAGTGGCCTTGCCAACCACTGAAGGAAGTTTTGCCCCTGTGCATAATGATTTTGGATTAGACCTTAAATTTTTAGTTACCCAAATGCAATCCACGGGAGCCGGCACTTCAATACCTGCTGCCAGTGTTGGGCTAACTTCGGCTATTATGGGGCACTCGATGGGCGGTGGCTCTTCTTTTTTATCCGCTGCAGGCAATACCAATATAACCACTATGGTAACATTTGCTGCCGCAAATACCAATCCTTCATCTGTAACAGCAGCTGCACAGGTGAGCGTGCCAACCCTTATTTTTAGTGGTGCAAATGACTGTGTAGCACCTCCGGCACAACATCAAGATTTGATGTATGATGCTTTAACAGCAGCCTATAAAACACAAATCTATGTCACAGGTGGTGGGCACTGTTACTTTGCAAATAATAATTTAAACTGCACTTTTGGTGAGTCAACCTGCACACCTTCGCCCAGTATCACACGTGCTGCGCAACAAGATGCTACTAACGATTTAATGAAGCTTTGGTTGAGTTATTATTTAAAAGGCGATTGCACTTCCTCTGTGGCATTTCAAGATTCTTTAGCTGCAAGCAATCGGATTACCTTTCGTCAAAATCAATCTATAGCTTGTATCACCGCTTTATCGGAAAACCATAGTCATTCCGATTTTAATATTTTTCCCAATCCTGCAAACGATAACGTACACATAACCGCAACCGATGAGCCAATACATTCTGTGAGCATATATGATGCTAAAGGCAGGTTGGTATACACTGCAAATATCCATGATGTTACATCATTCATACTTGACCTATCAAACTATCACGAAGGATTTTACTGCGCAGTAATAAACAACCGTGTAAGCAAAACCTTTATGGTTAATTAATTCCTGGAATTTGAGCTGCCCTATGTTGTGCCCAAACGATTGGTCACACCAACGATGGCGAAAAAAGTTCCTTCATCATTCAAGTTCATCATTCCTTGTTGCTTGTTCAATATTCAAAACAACTTCACATCAATTCGCAGGCCGGAGGCCTATTGGTAAGCTCACTCGCGGGACGCGAGCGAGAACACAAACGATGGTGGTAGCTGTATTTAGGTTGGCGCGGACGCCAACCTTGGACAAATATGAAGAGCGTAGTTCGGAAACTACGCTCAGGAGGGGCGACCACAAACGATTGCGAAGATTGTAAAGCGCAAAAGGGACAGCAGCGGCATCCTCCCGGCCAACAGGGCGGGAGATATAGCGGATGGCCCGGTGACTGCGGCAGCAGGCATTTGCCCTAATTACCCGTAACTTTTAATTGACAACTGATGGCGTAGTGATCCGAAAGTTTTTCTTGATGGGTGAGGTACTCGAATGCCTCAAATTGAGTGCTATGCAAAATATAATCGATGCGGTAGCTGGGAAATATGCCCACGTAAGTTTTACCCCATCCTTTACCGGCTTCTACAAAAGCATCGGTGAGGTTGTTGGTCATGGTTTGATAAGTGTAGGAAGCGGGTGTATCATTAAAGTCGCCACACACAATTACAGGATATGGCGAACTACTGATGCTGCGTGCCACGCTGTCAACCTGCTCAGCTCGCTTGATGAAGGCACGTTTGAGTCTTCTTGCAATTTTTTTTGAACCACTGTATTCGTCCACTTCTACACTATCATTACCAAGTGCATCTATAAATTGATAGTCTTCCTTGAGCAAATGTATGCTTTGCAAGTGCATGTTATACACGCGCACGGTATCGTTATGAATAAGCATATCGGAATAGATGCAAATGTTGTTGCTTTTTTCGCGGAAGTTAACATGCCCTGAATTGATAATTTTATATTTGCCATAAGTAGCAATTCCCCAGTGATGTTTGTTGCGCAGGGTTAATGTAAATTCGTAATCGTTATACGGTAGTTGTAAAATTTGTTTAAGTGAATCTACATTGATGTACTCATTATCATCATCGGCATAAAACTCCTGAAAAGCAATAATATCGGGCTTTTCTTTTTTTATAAACTCAAATATTTGTTGCCTTGTTTCTTTGTTTTTGCTCCAATTGTACAAGTCAAAAAGACGAACATTGAAGCTCATGATCTTAATGGCTTGTGTATTTTGCGGAAGCTCTTTGCTGCTTAATCTAAGTTGAAAAATGGTATTAAAATGAAAAAAACCTATAACAAGTGCAATACCCGAAAACAGCATAAGCTTACTCTTACGCAACAACCAAAATAGCAAGAAAAAAATATTGAGGATGTAAATAGCAGGGTAGGCCAAACCTAAAAAAGCCAGTGGCCAAAATTTGGCCGGACTCACATAGGCATTCATGTAGCACAAGAGCAAAGCGCCAATGGCTAATAAATTAAAAAAGAAAAATACTTTTTTTAGCAAAGACATAGCATACTATCAGCACAAATCGATAAAACGAATGAATATCACAAGGCAAAATGCATTGCCTTGTGATAAGGTGTTGATACGTTTGAATTAATTGGTCAGTTTCATTTCGTTTACCAAATTAGTGGCACCTGCCAATTTATCCATAATGAATAATACATAGCGGATGTCAACACAAATGGTGCGCTTTAGTTGCGGATCGAACACAAGGTCTCCGGTCATGGCTTCCCAATTGCCATCAAAAGCAATACCAATCAATTCTCCTTTGTCATTCATAACGGGGCTGCCCGAGTTACCTCCTGTAATATCATTGTTGGTTAAAAATGCCACTTTAAGTTCCCCATTTTCGGCATAACGTCCAAAGTCTTTTTTCTTGATGAGTTCAATCAATTTTTCGGGCACATAAAATTCAGATGTTTTATCCTTTTTTGCTTTCTGCAAAATACCATCTGTGGTGGTGTAGTAATTAAAGTTAACAGCATCGGCAGGTGCGTATGATTTAATATTGCCATATGTTAAACGCTCGGTGCTATTGGCATCAGGATAAAATGTTTTATCTTTTCTAAACTTCATCAATCCTTCTAAATAAATTCTTTTCAAGCGATCGGTTTGTGCCATAAATTTTTGTTGAGCAGGAGCAATTTGTGCGGTGTTAAATTGTGTAAGCTCGTTGTTTAGCACAAACACAGGGTCTTTCTCAAAGCTCTTTGCATCGGGTTTAGCAAGCCATTTTTCAAACTTCTCTTTTGAGGTGAAGATACTTTTTTCAAAAAGTTTATCGGCCCATTTGCTCACTTTTTCTTCATTACTTTTTCCTTTTCCTGCAGCAATTTTAGCAATTGCGGGTGGGAGCTTTGCAGCAGGAATATCGGCTATGTACATCAAAATCATTTCTTTCACTACCGATAAATCTGTTTGTGTATCATAATCTTTAAAAAACTCATCGGCTGCTGATTTGGCATCTGCAGTAGCTTCTGCAAGTGCTTTGGCATCGGCAGGTTTTTTTGCTGCTTCATCTTTTACTCTTGAGGCAATTCTGATTAGCTGCGCTGCTTCACAACTTTTACCGGCCAAATTAAGATATAATAATTGAGAAACCATATCCTTGTATCCATCTACAGCGGTGGCATATTCGCTCAAAATATCGGCATATTTGGCATTGCCTTCGCTACTTTTAGCCCAAGCAGTAAAGGCGGCTTCTTCTTTTTTTCTTTGTGAAATAACGTCTAGTCTTTCGAGTCCTTCATTTTGCCCAATATAGTATTTCCATGAGTTAGCCATTGAAGCATGTTTTGCTGAATATTGTATGCGCACTTTGGTGTCGGCATCCATATTTTTTTTCCATGTTTCGAGTCGTTTGCCAAACAATTTAATTTGAACGGGATTGATGTATTGCATTTGCAATTCCATACCGGGTGAAGTGATGTAGCGATTTGTTCTACCCGGGAAACCCATGATCATGGCAAAGTCACCTTCTTTATATCCTTTCAGCGAAACAGGAATAACGTGCTTTGGCTTGTAAGGAACATTATCAGCAGCATATTCGGCCGGTTTGTTGTCTTTGTTGGCATAAATGCGCAATAGTGAGAAATCTCCTGTATGACGTGGCCACATCCAATTATCCGTATCACCGCCAAACTTTCCTATTGATTGCGGTGGAGCGCCAACCAAGCGCACATCTTTGAATGTTTCGTATACAAATAAATAAAATTCATTGCCATTAAACATGTCCTTTACAACAGCTTTGTACTTGCCATCTTCGGCAGCTTTCTTAGAAATTTCTTTGGTGGCATCGCCAATCATTTTGCTGCGGTCTGCAGCAGATGTATTGTCATCAATGCCTTTTAAAACCTGTGCAGTAACATCTTCCATTCTCACTAAAATGGAAGCAGTTTGTCCGGGTATTTTAAGCTCTTCGTTGAATGATTTAGCCCAAAAACCATCATCAAGATAATTATGTTCCACGGAGCTATTTTCTTGAATAGCGCTGTAAGCGCAATGATGATTGGTAAACAATAAACCGTTTTCTGATACAATTTCTGCCGTGCAAAATTCGAGACTTACGATGGCATCTTTTAAAGCAGCTTGGTTAATGTTATAAATTTCTTCGGCAGTTAATTTGCAGCCATGCTTGGCCATATCCTCAGCATTCAAACGCTTTACCAACATAGGAAGCCACATACCCTCATCAGGTATGGCAAATAGGTTAACACAATAAAATGTAACTATGGTAAAGGTTAATAAAATCTTCTTCATTGTATAATAAAGTTTAAGTTTAAGAATTAAATAGTAAAAGGGTTGAAAAGGGTCTAAAATAAACCGTGTATCTCTGCATCAATTTTGCTCACAATTACGCCAAGGTCTTCATTAGATTCTGCAAAGTTGAGGTTGTCAACTTCAATGATAAGCAGTTTGCCATGATTGTAGGTAGAAATCCAAGCTTCGTAACGCTCATTAAGTCTTTTGAGATAATCGAGTCGAATAGAGTTTTCGTAATCTCTGCCTCTTTTTTGAATTTGATTAACAAGTGTGGGCACCGATGCTCTTAGGTAAATAAGCAAATCAGGAGGTTGTACAAACCCATCCATCAGGTTGAAAAGTGTAAAATAATTTTCGAAATCACGGGTAGTCATTAAGCCCATGCTATGCAGGTTTGGCGCAAAGATGTAGGCATCTTCATAGATTGTTCTGTCCTGAATAACATTTTTACCACTCTTTCTGATTTCGAGTACCTGATTAAAACGGCTATTTAAGAAGTAAATTTGCAGGTTAAAGCTCCAACGCTGCATGTCTTCGTAAAAATCGTTGAGGTAAGGATTGTCATCAGCATCTTCAAAATGAGCTTGACAATTGTAGTGCTTAGCGAGCAGGGTGGTAAGCGTTGTTTTCCCGGAGCCGATGTTTCCGGCTATTGCAATATGCATAATGTGAAACGTTTAATTTTTGAGCCGACTAAAGTAAAAAAAATATCAAGTTAAAAAGGTATGAATGTGCAGTAATTCACAATTTTTGAAAACTTTCTTGGTTTTTACACATAAGTGTATGCAAATACTTACCTTTGCGGTCATAATATGCAGTCATGATTTTACTCACTTTATTGTTTTTAAATCTTGGAGGGTCTGAAGTAATGCTCATCTTGTTGGTGATTTTACTTTTTTTCGGGTCTAAGAACATTCCTAATTTGGCCCGTGGATTGGGCAAAGGAATGCGTGAGTTTAGAGAAGCAACAGATGGTATTAAAAGAGAAATAGAAAACAGTGCATCACCTGTTACGGATGAAATGAAAAAGGCAAGTGATGGTATTCAGCAGCAAATAAACGAACACAAAGCTGCAAACAACTAAACAGAATTATTTTGAAACACGTTTTATCGGGCACCCTCAATTTGGTTGTATCGTGCCACTATGGATTTGAGGAACTGCTAGCTGAGGAACTCAGCGCCCTTGGCTTCGAGCAAATAAATTTACACAACCGTTCGGTAACCTGCACAGGTACGCTTGAAATGGTTTACCGTGCTAATTATTGCTGCAGGTTGGCCTTAAGGGTTTTAATTAAGATAGCCTCATTTGAAGCACCAGATAGCAATACTTTGTATGAAGAGGTGTATGATTTGCCATGGGAGCAATTGATTGATGCTGATGCTAAAATTGCCATCAACAGTATTTGTAATCAGTCGCAGTTCGATAATACCATGTTTGTATCGATGCGCGCCAAAGATGCTATTGCCGATTTCTTCCGTCATCGCACGGGCATTAGACCATCGGTAGATAACGATAACCCTGATTTAAGAGTGCAGGTACATATTTTTAAGGAGCAGGCCACAGTGTTGCTCGACTCTTCGGGCGATTCATTGCACATGCGCGGATATAGAACTGCAGTGAACAAGGCACCTATCAGTGAAGTGTTGGCAGCCGGTCTCATTATTAAATCGGGTTGGACACCCGATCAAGCATTTTATGATCCAATGTGCGGGTCAGGCACCTTTTTGATTGAAGCGGCTATGATGTCGACTAATACGCCTGCCGGTTTTTACAGAAAGGGATTTGGTTTTGAAAGATGGAAAGGTTTCGATAGAGCGCTATTTGAACATGTTGTTGCAGAGGCATGCAGTAAAAGAAAATTACTCACCAAATGTGTCATTGAAGGTAGCGATAGTGCAAGGAAAAGTTTGAGCATTAGCCGAGACAACATCAAGTTTGCAGGTTTATCAGGGCTTATTAAAACATCTTTAGCCGATTTTGAAACAGCACCGGCTCCCGAAGAACCCGGCACCATTATCATCAACCCACCGTATGGCGGGCGTTTTGATAAAGACGATGTGGAAGTGTTGTACCAGCGAATTGGTGATACGCTTAAAAAAAATTACAAAGGCCACACGGCATGGATCATTACTGCAAACAGAGAAGCCGTGAAGCACATTGGCTTACATGCCACCAAAAAATTTATTGTATTTAACGGACAGTTAGAGTGCAGATTCCTTAGATATGATATATACGAGGGCTCTAAAAAAGCCAAGCATCAACAGGGCAGTATATAATTCCTTTATTATTTTTAGTAGTAACAATGCCTTGCAAACGAGGATGAGATTGAGTGACTTGGGCAATCCATCGCTCTGCTCAGGCCGGGCCATTCGCGCTACACGGTAGCTTGCTGCTGTCCCTATTGCAATTTTTCTAAAAGGAATAACGGTCAAAGTAGGCAAATCCTTTCAACAGCATAACATCATCAATACAGCTTAAATAGCTTCGGCTATCGGCAGAACACGTTCTTAAACCCGAATTAATCAGTAGAAGTTACGCAGGTAACGCACTGGTCATTTTATGTGGGTAATCTCGCTTAGCAGGTGTTTTAAATCCATTGAACCAATCGATTGAATTACAGCTGTTTTAGCGATTCCGCATTTTCTAATGCAGCATTTGGGTTGAAAGTGTAATCGGTATTATTTAGCTGCAACAATTAGGACTCACAGTCACGAGTTTGAGAATTAGTATTTAAAGTTGCCTAAAAATAATAAACCCGCCTGACTGCAGTCAGGCGGGTTTATTATTTAATGATTGATTTGAATTATTTTTTCACCATCATTTTGCGAGTAACGCTTTTGTTACCTGCTTTCACAGTGTAAAAATATAATCCTGAAGCAAGGTCAGAACCATCGATGTTCACACGGTGAGAACCTGCCATCATGTTGCCTTTGTCAAATGTTGCAACAGTGGTACCAAGAGTATTCACGATATCAATAGTTACATGAGCTGTTTCAGTTAAGCTTAGGTTAAAGCTAGTCTGTAAATCGAATGGATTTGGAGCATTGCCGCTTACATCAAAACCTTCTGCTTTACCAATGCTTCTTACACTAACAAATTCTGATTGATCGAATTCAATTCCACTAACAAAGAAATGTTTCATGGGTAAGGTAACATCAACAATGTTTGGCCATTCATTCGGTAATGAAACGGTTGCTGGTGTTTTGTATAAAGTACCGTTTTGTAGGGTAATGTTTGAGATGTATAAGAAATAGTTCTCGGCATCTTCAGTAAATTGCTTAGTTGCTGTCCACTTTTGATTGGTTACATCATATCCTTTACCAAAAATATTTGGCTTGTTATTTTGTAATTCATCGTTTGGATCTGGGTTTGTATCAAGCCAGTAGTAAAATAATTTAGAACCATCATCAGAACGACTCATTTGCATCCTTGCATCAATTTCAAAAGGAGCACCTGTATCATCGGTAAAAGGAGAGAAGTCAGCTGCATTGTCAGTGTTTAATGAATCTACCATTACAGCATCCCAACCATTAGCAGTGGTGTAGGTGTCAAACATATAAAAAGTTTTTACCGGAGAAGCTGCATTGTAGGCAAAAGTGTACCCTAATGAATCATTGCTCATTGTAAAACCGCTTATTACAGTTGAGAAAATGTGTAAATTACCATTTTCGTCAACAGCGCAATCCATTCCTTTTGCCATGGAGAACCAAGCTTTGCCCGGACCGGTAAAACCATTATCGGCACTTACCCATGCGGCATCAAGTGTTGAGTCAATAGCAGGAATTGAAGAGAAGTTGAAGTTTGGCAATTGATTCCAAGTTGCACCGGCATCGGTAGTTTTGTATACAATTGGCGCATAACCTTTTGCTGTATCATTGGTGATTGCAGCATCAACACCGTTAAAAATAACATAACCTATGTTTCCGGCTTTATTCCAAGCGGTTTGAGCAATAGTGTATGTTTCGTTAGAACCATCTGTACCTACGTAGAAGTTAGGTTTTAAAGAGTCAACTGTCCAAGTGAAAGTATTGCCGTTTGGAGTTGCATAATTAAGGGATGCTCCTCTGTACAATTGAGCAATAGCAGTTGTTCCGTTTGGATCGGCATACAATCCGCCAGTTACAATTGTTTTTAGGTCAGTGGCGGTGGCACCAATACGCGCAAAACCTTGATTGATAACACCGGCAGAACCATCAATGTTAAAAGTTGGTGTAATGTTGGTACTGTCAAGCTTGGCTGAAGAAAAATAATTTCCAATCCAACCTGAACCTGAAGTGATAGGTCCTGAAATGGTTGCAAAAGCATTATTGATGTCGGTATTACCCGATGGATTAAAAATAGCACCACTTGGATAACGACAGAGGTTCACAGCATCATTGGTTTGAACGATTGAATCCCATGTTGTACCGTAATTGGTTGAAAAAGTGTTTAATATATAACCTGAGTTGGAGCCCACCAATAAATCCATGTATTGGCTACTGATGCGATGTGTAAATAGCACAGCATTTAATTGTTGGTTGGCAGTTAAGCAGTTTGATTCGGTAACAATTAAGCCATAAGCATTTCTTGATCCGGCAAACTGAGTTTTTGTTACTGCACGATTAGAGCCTCCTTGATTGAAATTAAAAGGCGGCCTTTGTTGCGTTGCTGCAGGAAAACGAAAACCATCGTTGTTGTTGAATTTAAAATTCGTTTTGTCCTGAAGCTTAAAGGTTTTTTGTGACTGCGCAAAGTTCACTGTAGTGAAACCTATACCAATCGCTAGGAGTAAAATTTTCTTCATTGCTTTTGAATTAGTTGTGTATTAAATTTAGTTGATTTTTATGTTAAAGGTTACAAATTTAGTTAGCAATAGATAAAAAACAAATTTTATTCAAAACTTTTTATGAGGCGTCATTAGTGTTAGACCTAATTTGATTTAGCTTTGCCCAATCTAATTCATAAAGGTATGCAAGAAGCGCTAAAATCATTTGAAAAACTGCTTAAAATTATGGACGATCTGCGTGCAGGTTGCCCCTGGGATCGCGAACAAACTTTTGAATCGCTCCGACACTTGACCATAGAAGAGGTGTATGAGTTAAGCGATGCCATCATGAAAAATGATAAACAGGAAATAAAGAAGGAAATAGGAGATGTGTTGCTACACATTGTTTTTTATGCTAAAATTGGCTCTGAAACAGCCGATTTTAATATTACCCAAGTGATTGATGCCTTGTGTGAAAAATTGATTTTTCGACATCCACATATTTATGGAGATCCCAATAATGGTGGAAAATTAATTGAGGTTGAAAATCAAAATCAGGTGAAGGAAAACTGGGAAAAACTAAAAATGAAGGAAGGTAATAAGTCTGTTTTAGGTGGTGTTCCGGTTTCGTTGCCGGCCATGATCAAGGCACAGCGTATTCAAGAAAAAGTTCGTGCGGTTGGTTTTGATTGGGATAATCCTGCTCAAGTGTGGGACAAAGTGAATGAGGAATTATTAGAATTTAAAACTGAAATTGACAACAATGCCGATCATACTAAAAAGGAAGAGGAGTTCGGTGATGTGTTGTTTAGTTTAATCAATTACGCGCGATTTGTGGGAATCAATCCGGAAGATGCCCTCGAAAAAACCAACCGAAAATTTATCAAGCGTTTTCAGTATCTGGAAGAGGAATCAAAAAAAGATGGAAAAAAACTCACGGAAATGACGCTAAACGAGATGGATATATATTGGAATCGGGCCAAGAGTATGTAATAAATGCAGTTATCACTATCGTGCGGTTGATAGATAATTGTTTTTCTTTTGAAATGATTCCACTAATGAGATTTAATTTGCACGCTAAAAGCATCAATATTGAGCGCAATTAAAAAACTGGCTTCTCAAACGGCTGTTTATGGCCTTAGCAGTATTCTCGGCAGATTACTCAATTATTTATTGGTGCCACTTTACACTAATATTTTCCTTCCCGAAGAATATGGTGTGGTAACCGAATTTTATACCTATGTTTCCTTTTTTGCAGTGATGCTTACCTACGGTATGGAAACTGCATTTTTCAGATACAGTCAAAAGGAGGATACCAATCAAACTACAGTATATGCAACGGCATTGTTATCAGTAATTACAACTACCGCTATTTTTTTGTTGTTTGGATTTTTATTTTCCGATCATATTGCACAATCGCTCAGTTACCAACAACATGTGTGGTACATACAGTGTTTTTTAATCATCATAGCTATCGATGCGGTTACAGCAATTCCATTTGCCAAACTAAGAGCAGAAAATAAAGCACTCCGTTTTGCGGGTATTCGCTTGGTTAATATATTTCTAAACATTAGCGTAAACCTATTCTTTCTGCTGCTATGTCCGGCCGTTGTAAAAGACTATCCTGAGCAACTGAGCCATTTTTACGATGCACAAATTGGAGTTGGTTATATTTTTATTGCCAATTTACTGGCAAGTGTAGCCACACTATTGTTGCTGATGCCGCAATTTAAAATCAAGTTGCAATTCGATAAAAAGTTATGGAATGAACTAATTAAATATGCCCTGCCACTGTTGCTTGTAGGACTAGCAGGAATGATTAATGAAACAGCTGACAGGGCTATGCTCAAATATCTGCTCCCTGCGGGAAGTAATGTGATGGCAGAAATTGGTATTTATGGCGCATGCTATAAAATCAGTATCATCATGACCATCTTTATTCAAACCTTCAGGTATGCAGCAGAGCCATTTTTTTTCAGTCATGCCAAAAATAAAGATGCCAATCAATTGTATGCCGATGTAATGAAATACTTTGTGATTGCCTGTGCAGCCATTTTTTTAATCACATTACTTTACCTTGATATTGTCAAATTTTTTGTTGGTAAAAAATATTGGGCCGGCTTGCCTATTGTACCTATTTTATTGTTGGCCAACTGGTTTCTAGGAATATACTTCAACCTTACGGTGTGGTACAAACTTACCAACAAAACCGGCTATGGTGCCGGTATCAGCATTTTCGGGGCCTTGCTTACCATCGTTTTTAATTTCATATTTATTCCATTATTTGGCTACTACGGTGCAGCATGGACAACCCTCATTTGCTATGCAGCAATGATGCTTACCAGCTATTTTCAAGGCCAAAAACATTTTCCTATCAACTATGATTTAAAACGAATTATCGGTTACATCATTTTTGCAATTACCTTGTATTTGCTGTCGAACTTGTTTGCTAATTACTCAGTATCGCTAAAATTATTGTTGAATACAGTATTGCTATTCTTTTTCTTAGGAACTGTTTTCAAGCTCGAAAAAAAACAATTCAAAAGTGTTGCGCTTTAATCTCACAAAGGTCAGCTGTTTTATGCTGTGTTTCATCTGCGCTTTTCACACTAATGCATCAGGGCAAAATTGCGATACGATTTATTATCATGACGGCAGTGTGCTCATGATTACAATTAAAATAAATGAAAAAGATTCTGTGTTGCTTTGTCGTGATATTGATGGTAAAAATATACTTGTAAGTGATGTTATATCCTACCAGTTTTTCGATAAAAAATTTAATAAAAAGCGTACAGTTACAATTATCGATAAGGTATTGTATGAAGATTACTGCATATCCGAATCGGATACGATTTATCAATACATACAACATCACGATGCATTTGATTTAACGCTCAAGCAATTTTACAGCTATTTGGAGCAGCAGGTGGTATATCCCAAAAATGCTTTAAAGAAAGGCATACAGGCCCAAGTAAAAGTGAGTATGGTTATCGATAAAAAAGGAGTCATCACACAAATTACTTCACTCACCAAACACGAATGGGGATTCGAAGAATCACTCATTAAAACAATCAGCGATAAAAAGCAGTTTGGTTTTGTGCTGTACCACAACAAACCTGTTAATTATTATTTGGAAATACCTTTTGCATTTGTCATCAAAAAAAGATAATTAAATGCAATGCAGTTTGAGAAATACAGATGAATAACTCTATTAAAATTTATTACATTTATGCCCTTAAAAGTCACGTTTGATTGAAAAAAATCTCGGTAAAATTAAATTTTAAAACACCTACATTCGTTTCATGAACAAACTCATTAGATATTTATTACAAGGTATTTTATTTACCGTGCCTGTTGCGATAACCGTATACGTTATTTTAACCATTACCCGATGGGTTGGTAATGGAGTAGATTTTTTAGGAATAGCCATACATCCATTAATTGATCCGCTATTGGGCCTCATCGGAGGAATAATTGTTTTAATTCTAATTGGAGCATTAGGCACTTCAATCTTTTTTTATCCGGTATTTAAGCGCATAGAACAGGTCATTGAAAAAACCCCTTTTCTAAAAATTGTTTATACCTCTGTTAAAGATCTGCTCTCGGCTTTTGTTGGACAGAAAAAAAAATTCAACAAACCTGTTATTGTTAAAGTAAGCGAACACCCCTTAATGGAAAAATTAGGTTTTATCACGCAGCACTCCTTAAAAGATTTAGGCATTGAAGGAAAAAAAGTAGCTGTTTATTTTCCTTTGAGTTACAGTCTTTCGGGCGATTTATTTATCATTCCTGAAGAAAATATCAAGCCGGTGAATGTGCCTGCCGCTGAGTTTATGAAGTTTATTATATCGGGCGGTGTAACCGAAATTGATGAGAACGCAGAACACGATTGATTAATGAAAAATGTAAGCAAAATTTTGATGGTTTGTTTGGGCAACATTTGCCGTTCGCCCTTAGCGGAGGCAATTATGCGAGAAAAATTAAAGCAATTTAATCTCCCAATTGCTGTAGACTCTGCCGGAACATCTAACTATCATATTGGTGAAAATCCCGATAGCAGAAGCATTGCTAATGCTGCTAAAAATGGTATCGATATTAGTCAACTTAAAGCGCGTCAATTCAGCGCGCATGATTTTGATCAATTTGATTTGATTTATGTGATGGATGAGAGTAATTACAATAATGTAACAGCATTGGCTCGTGATGAAAATGATAGCAATAAAGTAAGAATAATCATGAATGAGCATGAAGCCCTTGGTTATACGCATGTGCCCGATCCCTATTTTGGTAAGGAAAAAGATTTTCAGTTGGTATTTGATTTGCTTGATAAAGTATGCGAAAAAATATGCCGAAATTTTCAGCAACAACTGACCAACATCAATCATTAGCATATGTGTGGTATAGCGGGCTATTTTTCTCCTTCCGGAAGATTTCACAAAGAACATCTTGAACAAGCAACATTAAGTTTACAACACCGAGGTCCCGATGCAGGAGGCACTTATTTCGAGAGTTGTGTGGGACTCGGACACCGTAGATTGAGCATCTTGGATTTATCAGAAGGTGCTAATCAGCCCATGATGAGTGGTAATAATCGCTTTGTAATTGCCTACAATGGAGAGGTTTTTAACTTCAAAGAAATTGCAGAAGAGATAAAAAAGTTCCGACCTGGTATTGTATTCAAAACAAGTTCCGATACCGAAATAATAATTGAGGCCTTTGCCCTTTGGCGTCAAAATATGGTAAATAAGCTCAACGGTATGTTTGCCATTGCTATTTACGACAGAGATCATGATTCACTGCATATTTTCAGAGATAGATTGGGCATAAAGCCATTGTATTTTTATTGGGATGATCGTGACTTTTTCTTTGCATCAGAGTTAAAAGCTTTTAAAGCGCTCAAAGGGGCAATCAATTTTGAATTAAACGAGCATGCCTTACCTTACTTTTTTCATTTAGGATTTATTCCTGAGCCGCACAGTATTTATAAAAACATTTACAAATTCCCTGCTGCGTCTTATTTAAAACTCAACAAGCACGGATTTGAAATCAGCGACTATTGGTCGCCCGCGTCCAAGCTCACATCAGAGTTGATGACAGATGAAAAAAAATCAAAACAACAGCTCAAAGAACTACTGGTTTCTTCGGTTAACTACCGCATGATTAGTGATGTGCCTTTTGGAACTTTTTTGAGTGGAGGAATTGACAGTAGTTTGGTTACTGCTGTGGCTCAAAGTATTTCAAATGTACCTGTTAAAACCTTCTCTATTGGCTTCGATCAAAAAGAACACAGCGAAGGTCATTATGCAGCCGCAGTAGCATCGTATCTTAAAACAGATCACCATGCATTTGATGTGAGTCAACAAGATGCGATTGATTTAGTAGATAGTCTTGATCAGGTATATGATGAACCCTATGCAGATACCTCAGCCATACCAACTATGCTTGTGGCCAAACTTGCCCGAAGATATGTTACCATGACGCTGTCAGGCGATGGCGGTGACGAATTGTTTATGGGTTACGGTGCGCACAGATGGGCAGAACGCTTTTCAAATCCGCTCATAGCAGGCCTCAGAAAACCCATACAAATGGCACTTAGCATGGGTAATAATCGTGCTAAAAGAGTTGCCCATCTTTTTGAAGCCTATGCTCGCGAAAACGTGCAAAGCAATATTTTTTCGCAGGAGCAAAATATGTTTTTTTCAAAAGAATTGAAACGAATACTTAATTTGAAAGGCATTGAAGATATTGCTTATATGCCCCTGATGCAAGAGCTTAAACGCAAGCTGTCTGCAAAAGAGGCGCAGGCACTATTCGATATGTATGTTTATTTAAAAGATGATTTATTGGTAAAAGTTGACCGCGCAACCATGCAGCATTCTCTCGAAACGCGCGTTCCATTGCTTGATTACAGAATTGTTGAGTTTGCGCTCAATCTCGATGAAAATTTAAAAATAAAAGGCAATGTGTCGAAGTACTTGTTGAAAGAGTTGTTATATGATTATGTGCCAAAAAGTTATTTCGACAGGCCTAAAAGAGGGTTTTCCATTCCTATGCACATTTGGCTTCGACATGATTTTAAGGCCTATGCCGAGAAGTATGTAACCAAAGAAATGTGCGAAAGATATGGCATAGTCAAGTGGGATTACGCGCAAAAAATATACAACCACTTCTACAAAGATAAACTCGATTTATATTACAATCGCCTGTGGCTCATCATCAGTATTCACAAATTTATGGAGCGCAACTTTTAAATATAATTTGAGTTTTTAAACATTTTAACGTAGGTTTGGAACAATAAAAAGATAAGTATTATGCAGATTTCAGTTGTCATACCTGTTTATAATGAATCAGCTTTGATTGATGAGTTGTACGAGGCGGTGATGTCGGCAATGAAAAAGTTTACCGATGATTTTGAAGTGATATGTGTGAATGATGGGAGCAAGGATAACACGCTTGAAAAATTATTTCATTGCCACCAAAAAGATAAACGCTTTAAGGTACTGAATCTCTCCAGAAATTTTGGTCATCAGAGTGCCTACACTGCCGGATTGAACTACGCCAAAGGGGATTTTGTAGCGATGATGGATGGCGATTTACAGGATCCGCCAGAGTTGATTGAAGCCATGTACAAATGTGCCATTGAAAATAATTCAGATGTGGTTTATGGCCGAAGAACCGAACGCAAAGAAACATTCTTTAAGAAATTCTCAATTAAGCTATTTCATTTTATTTTTAATAAGCTAAGCAATATCAATGCACCTGCCAATGTGGGAAATTTTAGTGTGATGAATAGGAAGGCGCTACAAGCTTTTCTTGCCCTTGAAGAAAAAAACAGATATCTACCGGGCTTACGCTTTTTCATTGGTTTTAAGCAAGATTATGTAGACTATAGTCGTGATGATAGAACGATTGGTGAAGCAAAAATGAACTTTAGCAGACTGCTTAAATTGGCACTCGATGCGATTTTCTCTTTTTCTAAATTACCCATTAAAATTTGCCTCTATCTTGGAATCATAGGAATAATTTTTACCTTGATAGGAGGGATGGTAGTGATATATAAAAAGCTAACCGGTGAGGCAATTACAGGTTGGACATCCATACTTGTCAGTTTATACTTTTTAGGTAGTGTGCAATTGCTTTTTATGGGTATCATTGGCGAATATGTGCATCGTATTTTTGTGGAAACACAAAACCGACCGGTATATATCGTTAAAGATTTCTTCGAGGACTAATCATGTTGAAACAACTAAAAGCGGTCATCAAGCGTAACCCTTCTGCTTTCAGAATTGTTGCTTTTGGTTTTTTATTGCGACTACTTTTTACCTACGTTATTGCTCCATTTTATTTCAACCGCGAAAATATTTATCTAGATGGTGATACCACCTCTTGGATGGCCGGATTGTATCACATGGTATACAAAGGCGAATTCACCATGATGATTGACCGTGAAATGGCTTATTATTGCCGTATGCCGGGCTATTCATTTTTTCTTGCGCCAGCTTTTTTCATGGTTTCTCTTTACCTCAAGTTATTTGTAAGCGAGGCAGCTTCCATTCAACCCGAAATGTGGTATCCCGTATTAAAAATTACTGCAATTTTTCAAATGATTATCGATAGTATCAGTATTTATTTGATGTATTATGTGGTATTAAAAACGTTAAAAAGTTACCAAGCAGCTATTGTAGCAGCGCTATTGTACGCCTCTTATCCGTTCATCATTGTTTGGAATCCGGTGTGCTATTCAGAGGTGCCTTCGGTATTTTTTAGTTTGCTGGCTATGGCAATTTTTCTAAGAAGTGAGCAAAAAATTTGGCTCGCTTTTGCTGGATTCTGCCTTGGTTTTGCTGTTTTAAACCGACCGCAGTATGCCTTGCTTGCTCCACTTATGTGTATCATCTTTTATCAAAAGTATCAATCTTCATTGTTCCGAAATTTAAGCAAGATTGTGGTGTTTTTTGCTTTTTTTACCATCACTTATGGTGCATGGCCGCTTCGAAATTATGTCCGATTCAATAAAATTGTTCTTACCCAAGACCTCCGTGGTTACGATTGCTGGAATGATGATGTAATTGCATTTATGCAATACATTTACAGCGTAAAATCAGAATGGAATCCGCAGTTTACGCAAATCATTCAAAACAAAACAGTTGTTTTTCCGAAAGAGTCATACCGCACAGTTGAGGACTCTTTATTGTTAGAAAAGGCAGTGTACATGGCTAAAAATTGTGGCCGTGGCTTTAGCGAGTGGGATGGATATTGGAAAAAAACAATTCCTATATTTGATATCACGGGTGATTGCTCATCAGAAATCGCATCTATTTTTAATCACTTACGAAAAAATCAAATCAAACATCATCCATACAACTTTTATGTAAAATTACCCTTGTGTAACTTAAACAAAGCGATCTTCAAATCAGGTCTCGCGGGTGAAGTAACTATGGCAAGAAGACTTGGTGAAAATTTGTTTTATTACCGCAGCTTGCTCATTCTTTTAGGATTAGCAGGTATTTTCATGATGTTGTTTAAGCAAGAAACAAGACCGATTGCTGCAT
Organism: Bacteroidia bacterium; assembly: GCA_023262495.1. Lineage (GTDB taxonomy): Bacteria > Bacteroidota > Bacteroidia > UBA4408 > UBA4408 > CAIKXD01. Next base: position 43,865 of record JALRAS010000005.1, read on the forward strand.
TTGTAGGTTTATTTTTTGTTATGCTATACGGGTACCTATGCTTTGGAACAAGTCCTCAATGCCGCAATATCGAGATCAGATATTTTTTACAGGCCGATATATTGTTGCTCATTCCTGCCGCATTTTTATTGGCTCGTTTATCTTTCGTAAATAGTTTTACGGCAAGATTTTTTCCTGAAAAACGATAATATCTATTCTTGAATTTTAGATATGGGACTCGCAAGTCCTCTGTAATCTTTGAGGTCCATCTTTACAGAACCAACAAGTATATTTGCCTGCGCTCTGATAGGAATTTTGTTTTCATCATCAGATATCCATACATTCAAGTCCTCTTCATCCTTAAAAATTCTACCTTTTTGTATCACCGGTCTAAACTTGATACACTTAAACTTTCCTAATGAAGTAGTGATGGTTTCTTTTCCTACATACTTTATTTTCATCGGAAATAACTCTTCATCAACAAAACTATTGATGGTATAAATATTGCCTGGCTTGGCATTACTAAAATCAATACAACGAGCAAAATAAAAGGAGGAGATCATATCTTGTAAATCTCTTTTATCTTTGGGAACATCATAGGTTTTACCTTCACTGATCACTTGATTGGTGTGGTGGTTATACACATAGTTTTGATTGATTTTATAACCGCCTTCATCCACTCTTCTGATGAATGCCATTGGCAATAATGCCTCCCTATCAATATAGGATTCGTAGCGGTCGCGAACCTTAAAAAACCAATCGAAAGCGCCAATACTTTTACCAATTCCAACCACATGGTAAGTTGGTCGGCCTCCAAATTCACGTTCTTCATTGGTTACCTCTAAAGTAGCAATTCCAGCATCAATGGCACCATAGTGCAAACGATAGGTAAGTAATTCCCCTGTTTTAAAGGCCTTATTTTTTTTGGGTGAAAAAGGATCGGGATTTATATGGCTATTTGTTTGTGCATTAAAGCCACTTGAAGCGAGTAAAATGAGTGCAAATACACATAAAGCGAATTTAACATCAAGCAAGGTTTTCATAAAAAAGAATTTCTATTTAATGGATACCAATCAAACGCTGTTCCAAAAAATTCAACTGTTAAAAATACTTATAGAGCAATGGTCAATGTGAAAACAAAAGACCAATATTTTAATAATCGGCATTATCTCAAGAGGTTTTGATAAAAAGCAGCTTTTTCAGGTTCTTTCATATTCATATAGGTAACAGCCAAAAAATTAATGGCCTTCTTGTTGCTTGGATCCAACTCATACGCCTTGGTGAACCATACAATAGCTTCACTATAATTGCCTGAGGCCCCGTAGCAACTACCAAGATTTATCATAGCATCAATGAAGCGAGGATTTAAGTCAATCGATTTTTTAAAAATATCAATGGCTTCCACGAATCTTCCTTTATTGAAATAATAGGCACCTAAATTACTTAATGCAACACTATTGGAAGGGTTATACTGAAGTCCTTTTTGAAAATAAACCGCAGCACTATCCATCAAGTTGAGCTTATAAAACCCAACACCAATTTGTGTCCAACCATCAGAGTATTCGGGAAAAATTGATACGGCTTTTTTTACCTCTTCAATCCCTTTCAACAGGAATGCCTTTCGTTTAACTGAATCTTTTTCCTCTTCCCCAATTTTTTTTATGAGTTCGTTGCCTAAATAGTAGTGTGTTTTGGCACTTTGTGGATTCAGATCAACGTCATGTGTGTAGAGTGTAAGATTATCTTTCCAATCCATGTTTCTGCTGATTGTTTTTATGCTGTACAGTAACAAAATTAAGGCAATCACATAGGAAAACTGTTTCCTTTTTTCATCACTCGACCATTTGCTAAGGTCGGCAACATTTAACTTAAAGAGTAATGCCATTAAGTAGGAGAGGCCTAAACAAAAACCCATAGAAGCCAAGAATGTAAAACGTTCTGCTTTAGCAGCACCAATGGTAATAAACAAATTAGAATATAATGAAAGTCCTGCAAAAATGAATAGTAATGAGAACGATAAAACAGGATGTTTTTTGTAGGTGATAAATACAAGCATGAGTGCAGTGAACACAATTAAAATTCCTATCAATATACTCAGGTTCATTCCGCTCTCCAATGGTATTGAGTTGTATGAATAATCGTATATAAGCGGATGAGGTAATACAAATAATTGGAAATAATCACCAAGCACTTGCATGCTTCCTGCTAGTTTAAGAAAAAAATTAGCTTGTGTGCCAATTGGGTTATCAATTGTTGTAACGCTTTGCAGACCTGCAAACGAGCCAAGAATTCCTTTTCTTAACAACATATAAAGTGCCAATGGAAGCAACATGGCTGCCGCAGCGCCCGTATATTTTGTCGATGCATCTCTTCTAAAATAAAATAGCATAAGCCCCATAATTGGAATTACCAGAATAGCTGACTCCTTGGCCAGAAAGGCAATAAAGATGCTTAACGCACCGGCAATAAGTGATAATATTTTACCCGTATCAACATACTTGAGCACTTGGTAAATACTTATGAATGAAAACAGGAAACAGAGTAATTCATCTCTACTTTTGATATTGCCTGCAACCTCTGTATGTATGGGATGAGCCATAAATAATAACACCGCAGCTATTAACACATTTTCATTGAGATGAGGGAGTAAACGTAATAATGTTTTCAGTAGGATAAAACCACAACAGATGTATACCAAAATATTCATTAAATGACCAAGGAAAGGATTGTCGGGCGAAAGCGACCACTCAATGGCAAACATGACCAAAGATAGTGGGCGGTATAATCCGTCATTCACATTGAGATAACCGGTTCTATAGCTGGTTTTAAAAATCATCCCAATGTTTTTTGCTCCTTGATTCACAATGTTGTTTTCCTTGATAACCGAAAAATCATCAAGTACATAGCCATTTGAAAGCGTGTTGCCGTATGTTATAAGTGCAAGTAAAGTAATCAACAGATAAAAAGGCATAATGCTTTTTTGCACGCTCGAAGCAGGTTTTGGCGCAGCTTTGGCTTGTTCGTGCGACTGCTGAAATTTTTCTCGCTTGGTTGGTTTTTTTTTCGGCTGTTGCATAAATATTTTTTCTTTTACTTAAATAGCAGTGGCTGCTAATTAATAAATTCAAGTGTTGAAGTCAATTACTTCATGTTCACAAACTGCAATGGAATCTCGAAGTTAGCAGTCCTGATGGCGGCAATAACGGCTTTCAACTCATCAATCTTTTTTCCTGAAACACGAACCTGTTCATCCATGATTTGCGCCTCTACTTTCAGTTTCATGTCCTTTACATGCTTCACAATTTTCTTTGCTGTTTCTTTATCAATCCCTTGTTTAATTTTGATATCTTTCTTAAGCATATTGCCCGATGCATATTGTTCCTTTCCAAAATCTAAGGCAAGGGGATTCAAACCTTGTTTGATCATCCTATTTCTAATAGTGTCTTCAATGGCCTCAATCCTCATTTCACTTTCAGTCAGTATATGCACAATTAGCAACTTTTTATCTAATTCAATACTGCTGCCAGAACCTTTGAAATCATATCTAGAAGTGATGTCTTTTCGAGCTACATTAATAGCATTGTCTAGTGTTTGAATGTCAATTTTGTTAACGATGTCAAATGATGGCATAGGGAGTATTTATGGTCTAATTTTTTTGAATTTTTCGGGTCTTAAAATTGGGTTAATCATTTTAAACCACAAAGGTGGCATAAGGGCAACATAAAACATTCCATAATAGCCCGAGGGTAATGAGTAACCTTGATGATGTTGAAGCACTTGATATGGCTTTGAAGCTCTCAGGTGATGATCGGCATGTCGTGATAACTCCACAAGTCCGTATCGGCTGGTAATTTTATTACTCTGCCATGCATGGTGTGTACTAAATTTTTCAGAAAGATCTCTGCTCAATCCATAATGCTCAATGTAGTTCACATATTCCAATAAAAAAATAGCCATGGCAGCGTATGCCAAGTATACAGCTAAAACCCCAATCCCAAATATGATGGTGATCAGAGCCAAAATCAACAACTCGATGAGGGAACTTAAGGTTACAAAATTAAAAAAATGACTTCCACTATGATGGTAGATGCGTCTTCTTTCTGAATAGAAGGCACTCATAAATTGACCCGGAATGGTACGAAAGATAAAACTATATAAATTTTCTCCATAACGAGCAGTGGCAGGGTCGCCCTCGGTACAAACATATTTGTGGTGCCCCTTAATATGTTCGATATAAAAGTGAGCATAATTAACCTGGAATAAATTAAATATGCCCAATGCCCTCAACAAAGCAGATTTACGGTGTATAAGTTCGTGCGCCACAACAATTCCGTTTGTTCCGGCATGAATGCCAGATGACAAAACCGCTGCAACCAAAAATATCCCTGTAAGGCGCTCACTGATGACCCCATTGAGCAAGGTGAAGGTAACACTAAAATGCAGCGCGCTCAATAGGATAAGAATGATGGTAGGCAGCACATCGCCTTCTTTAGTATCATTTGAATCAGTTGCATCGGGTAAAAACCACTCCAAAACAGGTAACAATAACATTGAATAAATGATGTTCAAGGCGGCTGACCAACCTCCGTATATATTGCCAATCAAGCAGAGTATAGCAGGAATACAGGCAAATAAGTATCTTAATGAAAACATAAAAGGTGTTTTTACTCCATTCAAATATATTAATTTAAATAAAAACAAGCGTATTTGGTGATTAAAATAAACCAATTATGATTGGAAATTGACTACAGTGCTGTAGTCAAAGCGAACAAAAAAATCAGGATTTTATGGCTCTTGTTATTTCCCTTTTACCGGGCGGCCCAGGCAAACTCTCCACTAAAAAACCGATTGACCTCAAGCTACGTTTTACCGATCCTTTAGCACAGTATGTTAACAACATGCCGCCTGAATCAATGGAATCAAACATCTTTTGTAGTATTTCTTCTGACCATATTTCCGGCTGAGTTCGTGGGCCAAAAGCATCAAAATATACAAGATCATATTCGTTTTTAGGAAGGGTAATTTCTTCAATCTTACGATGATGTAACAGGCAGTAAAAATTTGTTGCGGCTTCGAATGTTGTATTGGCAGGAGATGTATGCAATTGCTTCAAAAACTTTTCTGAATCGATACTTTTTATTTGATTGTGGTAACCAAGCTCTGCAATGATGTCGGGCTCAATAGGGTTTGCTTCCACAGCCGTATATTCGATGAGGTGCATGTTTTCAGACTTTAAAAAAGTGTCATAGGTTAACAGGCAATTCAGACCAGTTCCCAGTCCAATTTCTAAAATACGAACAGCTGATTTTTGTATTTGTAACAGGCCATTTTGTATGTAAACATGAGTGCTTTCTTGCAGGGCGCCATGCATAGAATGATAATGTTCATCACTATTGGGCAACGATAAAGTCATTGAGCCATCTGCAGTTAAAACTGCTTGAGGTTTGATATATGACGAGGTATTTCCGATGAACAAGCCCCTACTTTTTTACCGCAAAATACTTGTAAATTTCATGCTGCGCTCTTTTCTTAATACCATCAGGCGCTTGACGATATGGATTATCCTGCTTCTCATTTAAAATTCTAACCTTGGTACTGCCGTTCCATTGCAGATCAAAAGTTTTCTTTATTTCTTTTTTAAGCGCGGGATCGTAAATTGGGCATGCCACCTCGGTTCTAAAGTCGAGGTTGCGTATCATCCAATCGGCAGAGGAAATAAAAACTAGTTCATTGCCGTTATTGTGAAAAACCATGCTGCGCGCGTGTTCCAAAAATTGATCAACCAAGCTGATGGCTTGTATGTTTTCACTCATGCCCTTTACACCGGGTACAAGTGAGCATATCCCGCGTATAATCAATTCCACTCTAACTCCCGCATTGCTGGCGGCATATAGTTTCTTAATCAGTTCTTCATCTGTTAAACTGTTTAGCTTTAACTGTATCAATGCGGGCTTGTTGGCTTTGGCATTTTTAATTTCATTTTGAATGAGCTTAATAATTTTATTTCTCATAAAAAATGGCGCCACCAATAAAGACTTGTATGTTCCTGTTTTGTAATTATTCTTGAAGAAGTGAAATACTTTTTCTACTTCCGAGGTGATGCGTTGATTGCATGTGAGCAAACTGAAATCACTGTAAACTTTGGCTGTAACTTCATTGAAATTACCGGTTCCGATGTGCGCATAGGCAATTGATTTGTTGTTTTCCTTGCGGGTAACGTAAATTAATTTTGAATGTACCTTAAGCCCCTGAACACCATAAATAAGTGTTGCTCCTTCATCTTGCAACTTATTAGCAATGTTCAAATTGGCCTGTTCATCAAATCTTGCTTGAAGCTCAACCACCACCGTTACATTTTTTCCATTTTGTAATGCGTTTATTAGAGCATTGATGATTTTTGAATTTTTGGCTACCCGATAAAGAGTAACTTTGATATCCACAACAGCAGGATCAATGGCCGCTTCGCGTAAGAAATCGATGATATGGTCAAAACTTTGATATGGGAAAGTAAGCAAAATGTCCTGTTTTCTGAGCACTTCAAACATGCTTTTATTTCCTTTCAAACGCGGATGCTCAAGCGTTGGTAAAGGGGCACTAATAAGATTTGTACCGCCTACTTTTGGAAACTTCATGAAGTCTTTAAAGTTATGATAACGACCTCCGGGAATGAGTGCCTGATTTTTATCAATCTTCATGCTCTTAGTAAGATATTCAAGCATATCTTTTGGTATTTGTTGATCGTAAACAAGTCTTACCGGATCACCAATTTTTCTTTGCTTTAAGCTTTTTGAAATTTTTTCAGTAATGCTTTTTGATAAATCACTATCGATGTCTAGCTCTGCATCGCGAGTAAGCTTGATGGTATAAGCGCCATACGTATCAAAGTTGAATACAAAGAAAATATCCTCCAAGCAATACCTGATAACATCATCAAGTAAAATAAGGAATGTGTCTTCTTTATGCTCATTACCGGGCAACTGCACAAATCGCGGCAAGTCATCAGGAACTTGTATCAGCGCATATCTTGAATCTTTACTCTTGGTTTTATGAGATAATTTTACAGAAAGATAAATCGATTTATCGCGCAGTGATGGCAACTTGCTGGTATGTTGCAACATGATAGGCACAAGCAGCGGGCGCACATTTTCCTTGAAATAATTCTTAACAAACTCACCTTGTTTTTTACTGATAGTTTTCTCATCTACAATAAATACATGATTGCTTTTTAAACCCACCAAAATTTCGGCATAAATACGGTCGAATTCTTTTTGCTGATGAACAACAATCGCTTGAATTTTGTGCAGCACTTTGGTGGGATTTTCACCGATATACGATTTTGCATCTTTCCCCAAGTTAATCATTCTCTTGTAGGTTCCCACCCGCACACGGAAGAACTCATCAAGGTTGTTGGAAAAAATACCCAAGAATTTAATTCTCTCAATGAGTGGTAAGCTTTTATCAGCAGCTTCTTGTAGCACTCTTGCATTAAATGATAACCAACTAATATCCCTGTTAATCAAGGTTGCTTTCATACGTCACAATGCTTTTACTTAGAAATTTTATCAATATTTTTAGAGAGTTTTGCCTTTGATTTGTTTTGATGAGACACGGCATTCATCAAGTTATTTCCTCTGCGTATTTTTTTTACGCCTGTTTTTTTGGTTGGAGCAGCAACGGAGGAGGCAACCTTCTCGACTACTTTTATTTGATTTGTTTTTTTTACTGCAACTTTCTTATTTTCATTTTGCTTGCTTTCGCCATTCAACTTATTCTCGGGGACTTCAACTTTGTCGACTAAGCCAATTGCTTCCATTTGTTTCTGAAATTTTTTTTGTGTTTTCAAGAACTTTTTGGCCAGGTCTTTGCAATGGTTCTTGATGTTTTTTGAGAAAATAATGGCAACTGCGGGATCAATTTCACGGAATACTTTTTCTGTTTGCCTAAGGAGCAACTGTTCAAGATCCTTTTTGTGATTTTTTTCCATAATCCTGTTTCTTTAAAACGCAAATATATACTTATGATAGGTTTTATTGCAATATCATTAAAATACTTAACATTGGAGTAAATTTATCTATACAAATATGTTTTTTAAGATGACTGAAAATGTAATTAATGCGGCAAAGATGCTTGCAATGATGACTTTGCTGTTATTTTCAGTAGGTGTTCATGCACAAGAGAAAATGATTACCGGTGCCGAAAATACTGCAGCATGGTTTCCTTTGGTTAAGGATAAAAATATTGCACTTGTGGCTAATCAAACCAGCATCATTGGTCAAACACATCTAGTAGATACAATGCTTCGTTTGGGATTGAAAGTTGCTAAAATATTTTCTCCCGAGCATGGTTTTAGAGGCGCTGCAAGTGCAGGTGAAAAGGTAAGCGATGATGTGGATTCAGCAACTGGGATATCTGTTGTTTCATTATACGGCAATAATAAAAAACCTACCGCTGAAGCGCTGCAAGGCATTGATATCATGATTTTTGATTTGCAGGATGTTGGAGTACGATTCTACACTTATATCAGCACCATGCATTATGTGATGCAGGCCTGTGCCGAGCAAAAAATTCCACTCATCATTTTGGATCGTCCAAATCCAAACGGCTTTTATGTTGATGGTCCTGTTTTGCAAGATTCCTTTGCCTCATTTGTGGGAATGCACAAGGTGCCTGTAGTGCACGGTTTAACTATTGGAGAGTATGCACAAATGATCAACGGAGAGCATTGGCTAAAGCAAAATATTGCATGCGAAATTAAAGTCATTCCTTGTGTTGGATACACGCATCAATCGCGGTATTTTTTACCTGTCAAACCCTCTCCCAATTTACCTAATCAACTTGCCATTTATTTATATCCAACACTGTGTTTTTTTGAAGGTACTGTTATTAGTGTAGGACGAGGAACAAGTAAACCTTTTCAACAATATGGGCATCCACTGCTCATGAACAGCGAAACATCATTTGTTCCCAAAAGCATGCCGGGAGCAAGCAATCCGCCTTATGCCAATGAGGTTTGTTTTGGTTATGACTTGAGCAATTATGATGATGTTTCCGACTCACTAAGCTCTGGTATTCACCTAGAAATACTTATAGATGCGTACCGCAATTTTCCGGATAAGAAAATTTTTTTCAACTCATTTTTCAATAAACTTGCGGGTAATGATATCCTCCAAAAACAGATTGTTTCAGGCAAATCTGTAGCAGAAATTAAAGCCTCTTGGCAGTCAGATTTACAACAGTACAAAATTGTGAGGAAGAAATATTTGCTCTACCAAGACTTTGAATAAATTACCTCTGCCAAATAAACTATTGCTACTCTATCAAATACAATTTTAGGAATACAACAACTCAGATAGAATAGTCTTTGAGGTGTTGTGGGTTATCCTCGGGGGCAATCAGTTTAATAGTTTCTATGGCCTTACCAAGTCGGTTAAGCGCAATATCTTCACCTCCGCTATTTTCCCATTCGGGCTGATTTTTTTTCCTGTTTTCAATAAATGAGTACTGAGCAACGATGAGCAATCTTTCTTTTTGCTGAATGATAAAATAACATTTAGAAAAAGCTTTTTTATGAGGATTCACTGCTGAAACATAAGCCCGATAAATTTTTCCGAACTGATGATTGTTGTATTTTCTGATCATAAAAAGGAGCGCAGGGGTACAACTTACATCTTCGTTTTCATAGAGTGCAGCAATATCATGATCTTCTTTCTTTTGGTAGGCCACCCCAAATTGATCCTGGAGATGTTGTGTGCCATAACTGTTAAGCTCATCAACCAAAGGATTGAGTATTTTAATATCTTGCTTGAGGTAAGCACTTAGGGCACTTGCCTGCAAGTTTAAAAACGCCTGCATGAACGCTACTACCGGTAATTCTATTTTTTCCATTTGGGTTGTGAGCATGTATTGCTAGTGAATTATTTAAGCCCGTATTTTGACTTGTATTTCTTGTAAAGTTGATGCTGTATGTTATCTAAGTTGACCATTCTGCCTGAAATGAATGCTGCATTGATATGACTGCTTTTCATATCGAGTAGGTCGCCTTCACAAATTAAAATATGTGCACCTTTTCCTTTCTCAATACTTCCTGCCGATTTATCTATACCCAAAATTTTAGCAGCATTGAATGTGATTGAACTAAGTGCCTGTTCTTTGCTTAAACCCCATGCAGCGGCAGTGCCTGCCATAAACGGAAGGTTTCTTATTTGCCAAAAACCATCACAGCTTAGCGCATACAATATACCTGCATCCTGCAGTTTTTTTGGTAATTTGTAGGCTGCATCAATATCATGATCATCATCAGGAGGCAGCGAGTGTGTGCGGCCTAGTATTACCGAAACATTGTGCTCTTTCAATAAATTTAAAACTAAATCAGCATTGGCTCCTCCAACAAGCGTGAAGGTTAATTTGTACTTATTGCAAAGGCTGATGGCAGCCATAATTTCTTTCACATAGTCGGCATGAATGTATAAACGTTTCTTCCCATTAAACAAGCCACGCATGGCCTCCAAATGCAAATTCTTAACCTCAGGAGAAGGATTCATATTGTAGGCATAGGCATCTGCAAAAATCGTTTCCAATTGCTGCAATTCCTTGTTGATTTTTTCTCTTTGTTTCTTCTCAAAGTCCTCTTGATTGTTTTCGCCATAGTAAACCCTCATCGATGGCCAATTGATATGAATGCCTTCATCGGTAAGGTAAGCGGCATCTTCCCAATTCCAGGCATCCAATTGCACAACAGACGAAGTTCCGCTTACCACACCCCCTTGAGGCGTAATTTGGGCAAGTAAAATACCATTGGAGCGAATGGTGGGAGTAATTTTACTGTCAGTATTGTAGGCAATAATTGATCGAACACCGGGATTGATACTACCC
>JALRAS010000060.1 GCA_023262495.1 Bacteroidia bacterium
AATCAGATTGAGAAATCGTTGGAGCACTATTACAACGCACTCCGGTTTGCCAAGGAAATTGATGATCAGCCCGGAATGGCCTACATATACGGACACATAGGCGAAGCAAAATTTATTTTACAGAACTATGATTTGGCTCTCGATTTTATGTACAGAGCTATAGAAATACACAGTGAACGAGGCAATGATTTCGGACTTGCTAACTCCTATATAATTTTAGGAAATATTTATTTAGCCTCCGACCAGCACCAGAAAGCTTTCGGATACATTCTACAGGCCATTAACAAGAGTAATAAAATAAATTATTTGCGGGGTATAGCGGATGCCAACAGTAGTTTAGGTAATTTTTACAGAGATCAAAAAAACTACACCAAGGCACTTTATCAGCATCAAATTGCCATGAGTGCCGCCACCGAAATGGGTGAAAAATTATTGATATCAAAGATTTATAAAAACATCTCATCTACCTATCAGGCATCAGGAAATTTTGAGAAAGCACTCGAAACTTACACACGTTATGATGAGGTAAAAAGCTATCTGCAAAATGCCAATAATGAAATAACAGTAAGAACATTGCAAGCACAATTTGAGCTAGAGCAGAGTGAAAAAGAAAAAGAAATTTACAAGTTTAAAAATATTGAATTGGCAAATGCCAACAAATTGATTGAGTCTAAAAATAAAGATATTACCGATAGTATCAAGTATGCAAAACATATACAGGAAGCCATCTTGCCTGAAAGAAATTACATGAAGCAATATCTTGATGATTTCTTTATATTTTACAAACCTAAAGATATTGTAAGTGGTGACTTTTACTGGTTTACAGAGAAAAACGGATTGCTCTATTTAGCGGCTGTGGATTGCACCGGACATGGTGTTCCGGGCGCATTTGTATCAATTGTTGGTGGCAATATTTTGAATCAAGTAATTAGGCAAAATGACTTTAAAGATGCGGCTGAAATTTTGGACGCAGTGAATACCATGTTTAACATGAGCATTCGACAAACATTCGAAGACTCGGTAGTAAAAGATGGTATGGACATAGTGTTGTGTGTAATTGACAAAGCAAAAATGGAAGTGAATTTTGCAGGTGCATATAACCCATTATACATTGCACGAGATAAAGATATCCATATTTATAAGGGCAACAAATTTCCAATAGGAATATTCATTGGAGATGAGGTTAAGAAATTTGACAGTCATGTAATTTCTTTGAAAAAGAATGATGTGTTGTATTTGTTTAGCGATGGATTTGTAGATCAGTTTGGCGGCAACAACAATAAAAAATTAATGCATAAACGTTTCCGCGAATTGATTCTTGAAAATGCCGAATTACCAATGAAGACGCAGCACTACAATTTTGAATTGTTTTTTGAAAATTGGAAAGGCAACCGTGAACAAGTAGATGACATATTGCTAATTGGTGTTAGAATGTAGAACTTTAAAATTGCTTAAATTTTAGCGTTTACTCTCTATTGTATGTCAGGCAAAAATAATACGGTTGATGATCGAGGGAAGTTGATGAAAGCAATACGCCTGCTATATCATACCGCTGCAGCTGATCTTCTGAAAGTACATAAATTGTATTACTTACTGCCTCTAATTCAAATGCTTTAATGTTGTTTTTATTTACTATCAATTGATAGGCGTTGTTTTGCAAATATAAATTACCAATACCTATATTGCTCAGTATTAACAATGAATTTGCATTGATACGCGATATTGACTTGATTTGATTGGCAGTGGTGTACGCTATATTCAACAGATTTGTTTGGGCATCATAAATGCCTATTTTGTATTGATTGTTTGTACTCTTTAAAATCAAGGCGAACCTGTTTTGTTGCAGAGGAATCATTGCCGTAACCTCATCTAAAATCATGTATTCGTTTAGGATCACTGAGGTATTTAAATCATACACGATCAACTTATTTTGTTCAAATTGATTCAGTACTTTATTGAAGGAACAAAATAGATCTGCACCGGCAACAGCAACTTCGGGGTGAAAGGTAAACGAACTTTCGTAATAGCTCCTAAACGGACTGTAATCAGGCAAATTATATCCAGAGATGTAATCATCGGATTTAATCAAAAAAAACTGTCTGTCGTTTTTGGCAATACTTTTGACCTGTGAATTTAAATTCCACGGCACAGAAAATTGTGGCAACTGATAGGCAGTTGCATCTGCATTTAAAACATGAGTAAGGAGCACCTGTGGTGTTGAAAAAAAGTTGGCAGAGTTTATTAATCCATTGGAATTGTATACCCCTTGTTTTTGAGAGGTGGCATTATAATGATGTATATTTGTATTGTTACCATTCTGCTCAAAAGTAATATAGCCAGTCATTAATTTAGCTGTTTCGAGCATATAGATTTGACGATAGATTGTTTTCTCTTTTTCTCCATCACTAACTGTAACATAGCAAAAATGTTTCCCATCTTTGACGCTAGACTGGTTAAGATTAAAACTGATAGTTTTCTCTAATGTTGCCTGATTAACTGTGATACTTTGTGCCTGCACCACAGCAGTGGCATTTTCATCATTTATTCCTGCTCGAATTGTTGTAATCATCTTGTCATCGGAGGCCTTGATGATGATGTTGATGACTTCATTTTCTTGAAACGTTTTACCATCAGATGGAGATAAAATTTCGAGGTTTGGTGGTTGATTTTCTATTTGCTTTTTGCAACCATAAATAAGCGAGGAAAGAATAGCAGCAACAGCAATGATTACATTTAAAGTACAAACCCGATACTTGCCTAAACTCAACATGCGCATGTTATTCAAGGATTGTTACGGTGCCTACCCTATTGATAATTTTTCCTTTTACTGACTTAAAATCGAGTTTGTAAACATATACACCTTGAGGCACTCTGTTGCCCTTGTAGGTGGCATCCCAATTTTGTCCGGGAGTTTCACTTTCAAATATTTTTTCACCCCAGCGATTCCATATCGAGAAACTATACTCTGAGGCCATGTGCTCATAAATTCCTTTGGGGCCAAAATCCTGTGAAAGCCCATTGAAAATGTAGGCATTAGGAATAAATAATACCGGCTCTTGATCTAAACAAATTACATTACTATAACTTTTTTCAAGGAAACCATACTGATTACCCGAACCTTCAATAGCTTCAATGAAGTAACAAATTCTTCCATCTTGAGGTGTTAATTCTGATACATCGTGTTCAAAATATTTTCCGGTGCTATCAAAAGATGCTACCAAAATGGCATCTTGCTTGGTAAAATCTGTACATGAGTATAGATTGTAGGAAGCCACCCTACCATCCCATAATTTATAAGGGTTCCAACTCAACTTATTTGTGAAGCCGGGCAGTGCATCACCACGTAAAAATATGGTAGTTCCAATATTGCTCTCTCCAGTAAGGTTTCCGCATGCGTCAATGATGTAAAACTTGTATTCATAGGCGGTTTCCTGTGTTTTTGCTGCGTTGTCATAAAACCTAATAAAATCATCATAGGTGTCTATCACAAAAATACCTAGTGTATCATTCCTGCCGAAAGGCAAATTTTTTCGCGTAACCATGTAATTGGTTAGGTCGGCCGAAGTATCTATGTAACATTTTAAAGCCGCAGTAAAATCATTCTCCACCGTAGCATAATTCATGTAGGTATAATCGGCAAGGTCTATCACATTGGCCACAAAGCAAATCTCGTTACTTGAGGAAGATATTCCTGGAGCAGAACTGATGGCACGAATGAAAAAACAATAGGTTGAACTATTGTCCATGTTGGTGTAAGTGTATCTATTTGAGGAACCTGATACAGTTGCTGCCAACGAATAAGGTTGATTACCATTTTTTACATACACCTGATAGGCGCTTACGCCTGCAAAACCCAAGTAAGGTGTCCAATTTAAATCAACTTTACCCAAGCATCCATTCACTTCATAAGTGAGATGTATGGTTTGATGCAAGAAGGAAGCATTGCCCATGTTGCCACAACTATCTATAGCAGCAATTCCATAAACTTCATAACCCGCTGCGGGGCTTGAATTTAAATTTAAAAATGATGTGCTGTTGTAACCAAACACAGTATCAATAGGTGTAAGCACGCCATTGATCTCCTGTAGTACAACGTACCTGTTAACATCGGCATCTGCAGAGGGCTGCCATCCCAATTGCACCAATTGACTCGACAATAAAACACTGGCACTATCAAGATTGATGTTTGGAGGAGGTATATTGTTGATAAAAGTTACACTATCGATATTCGAAACCGAGCTGCAACCTAAGGAGTCTTGCAACTCTACGCGGTAATTTATATCTGCAGAGCAGTTCAAAAAAGAGTCATCATAACTGTTATTGGCTGTAGTGGTAACTTGTATCCATGGTCCGTTGTCAACTTGTTTGAATACACGATAAAAAGGATAGGAACTTGATAAAGGAGGCGTGCTGAGCGCATTCCATGAGACTGTATAATTATTACCTGTAGCAGGACCAATCGTAACAAAAATGGTTTGTATGGTATCTTTTGGGGGCGAAAATACTTGTCCAAAACAACCCGATCTGCTTCTCACATAATAATACATACTGCCCTGCAGGGCACCTGCACCAACATGGGTATAAGTGTTTTGATTATAATTGAAGATACTGTCGACCACAGTAAAAGGACCATTTGCATTAGGAGATGCATACACATGATAGCTGTTAAACGTTCCTGCGGTATCCTCCGGAATTTCCCATGTTAGCTGCACATCACCATTGTTGAGCACACTTGCGCAATGTAATTGAGGAGATTCTATGATGGCTATGGCATTCACTACAATAGTGGCTGTAACTATAGTGTACGAAGGTGCCGGACAATAATCATCTCTAAATGTAAATGTAAATGTATGTACGTTACTGTTGGTGATACATTCGTTAAATGTGGCCACATGCTCACAACCCGTTTGCCAATTGAAGTTGAGCGTTAAACTTCCTGTTCCGCTTTGAGGGGGTGGTGGGTTAATGGTTGCGCAAGGTTGGTTGATACACCCTGAATTGGGGTCAATAAAGTTTGTGCCGAACTGTCCACCTGCTGCCGTGTATATGATGCTCTGTGGCCAACCTGTTGGTAAAAATCCATTATCGGTTCCTGTGATGCTAAATGAAACAACATCTCCTGCGGTTACGGTATCGATATAATTGGTGTACTGACCAGTAGCAGTATTGATAAACGGAGCTGTAACAGAGGGGGGGATATTTGCTCCACATGAGAGAATTACTGTTTGAATTTCGCGGTAGATTTCAGCCACCTTTTGCCCACACTTGTATGAGGTAACCTTGATTACCTGAACATAATTACCAATATTGAAAACAGTAAAACTCATTTCACCTGTTACAGGATTTAATACCACGGGCACATTATTTACATTTTGAGCAGGGCCTGGAAAAGGGCTGTTTAAACTATAACCTATTTCGAATGGGATAGCTGGTGGACTAGTTACTGTGAAAGGACTTCCCGGAGGCAAATAATCTAATGCCCTATCAAACTCATAAGTGACAGAGTCCAAATCAGGATCATATGCATTGGGGTTGTAGGTGTAAGGAGTTCCTGCGCAAATAATGATACTTGGTCTTTCTTGAAAAATTGGGGAAGAATCGAAGCAGGGAGAGGCATTGATGGCGTTGTAGGCAAACATCTTAGCCCTCAGTGTAAAACCATTCGTTGGATTTCCCGGACCGGCAAAATTGAGTGAAAGATTGGTGATAGAGGCATTACGACAGCAATTACTCCAAGTAAAAATCCAACCTTCGGCAGGCGGAATTCCCGGCAAATTCACCGGATTAGATTTGAGAATATATTCTTTTACAGCCGTATTGCCGGGTGTAATATTACTACAGTTGTAAGAAGGTCCAGCACCATTACACTGTGGTGAAATATCAGTTGAGTCAACAATACTCATTGGTATGCTTGTTACCGTGGGGTGATTATGAACTGTTAATGAAATTGGCCCACCGTTAGTTATGTATACTGCTGTAATGCAATCACGGTAAACTTTCATTTGAAATTGATAATTTCCGTTACCCAAGCATACCCAAGTAATCTCACCACCCATCAAATGGGTAGCTCCGGCATTTGTGAAAAAACCGAAAACAATGAACAGTATTATCTGAATTATTTTTCGCAAAGCACAAGTATTCAAACAAATGTACACTATTTTTTTTACTTTGATTTAATGGAACAACAAATTTAATCTGAAAGTGTTTTTCAAAAATAATTAGGTGCAATAATTTGGTTTTGTTAAATTAGCTTAATACTTTTATCCGTTGAAACGCAACAACCTATGATTAACTATGACAGGTTTGCCTGACCTTTAGTTATTCGAGATTGAAGTATTTTTATTGCAAGAATTTGTAAAACTTAAATTAAACATAGATTAAATAACTTTACAACTATGAAAATAAAGTTACCATTCAGTTCTTATTTCAACTGCGGTAAAACGCTATTTGTTATGTGCATGATCATGCTATTTTCCGCAAGCATCATTGCTCAAAATACACTCATTGCCTCTGAAGATTTTGAAGGAGCTAATTTTATAACGACCCTTAATGATACCGGTCTTGCGGCCAATAACGGTCCAAATAAATGGATTATCAATAATCAATACAATGGTGGAGGTGTGTATCCAAATACCATCGCACAGGATAGTACCTTTGGAGGGTTTATTACTTTTCCAAATGGTCATTATTTACACATACACGACTCGGTAGCTGCTGCCAATAGTGGAATTGCCAACACCAATTACAATCCACTTTCCGCTAGTGACCGCTTGGCTGTGGTAGACGAGTTTTGCACCTTGGGTTTTAGTGATGTAACGGTGGCCTATTATTACTTGTGCATGGGCGACACCAACAACGCTTTCGGACAGGTTTATTACAGCATCAACAATGGCGCATGGGTGCCATTTCCGGGAGCTGTATACAGAAATACTTACAAGTGGAAATACACAGAATTAATTGACCCTATTTTTGATAACCAAAGTAGTGTAAGGATAGGATTTCGGTGGACAAATAACTCCACGGCCTCCACATTAAAACCTTCCTTTGCAGTTGACGATATTAGAATAGTTGGAAATTTTGATAACAGCCTGGTGGGTATAACCATCGATACATTGCAACTTGTTCCGGTTTGTCAGAATTTCAATTTCCTTGCTTTCTTTAATTTGACAAATCCTTTGTGCGGAAGTGGATTTTATGAAGTTGAACTCAGTAATGCGGCAGGTAATTTCAACAATCCAACAAGTTTGGGAATTTATCAGTTGAACAATTTGTTTACCTCGCAAGGTCTATTTTTAAATATACCCGCCACCACGCCACCCGGAAATTGCTACAGAATAAGAATAGTTAGGTTAGATGTAACACCTAATGTCATAAGTACCGTTAGTGATTGCTTTGAAGTACTGCTATGTCCCAACACCATCACAACGCTGCAACCTGTGATGTTGAGTAACCCGTCAGATACGATATGTGTAGGTAGCGTGATTGATGTTCCTTTTTATTCTACAGGTGTATATACCAATAATACCTATGTTGCACAGTTGTCGGACTCAGCCGGAAATTTCCCCGTAAATCCTAATGTGCTTGGAACTTTTCCCAATAGTGATACCTACGATCCTGCGCTTGGTTCACTGCCCGGCACCGTATCAGGATTGTTGAATCCAATTTTCCATCCTATTCCACCAGGATGTAATTATTACATTCGCGTTATATCCATTAATCCTCCTGCAATTGGAAGTCTTTATGGTCCGTTTTGTATTCGAAATTGTGATATAGAAACTAACAATCAGCAAGACATCAAAGCATGTATCACCACCACCACAGGATACGATACCACAGCGGTTGTTGATGTGAATACCTTTGATTCAGTAGCCGTATATGCCCCTAACAATTTGTTTCAAATGCAGTTATTGAGCAGCATGTCGTTTGCTGTTGTTAACACAGGTGGCATAGGTTCAATTAACGCCACAGGAGACACCATTATGCCTATTAATATCCCTAATTTGTCAGGCTTGGGTGCTTTGGGCTTACAGCCGGGTTTATACTATGCCAGAATAATTGCAACAAACAGCTCAACCGGATGGAATAGCTTGGGTACTTTAATCAGGGTAATCATTGGCGCTCCCGCAGATGTACCTTTAGGTGTTTATACATACAGCCCAACCAATTTTACCGGATTCATCCCAACATCTGATACAACGATTTGCTTGGGAAGTGCTGTTTATTTTACCTTTTTACCAAGCAATCCGGCCTCAGACTATGTATGGACATTAAATAACCAAAACAATTGGAGCACCGATCAGTTTACGGGGGTGTTATTCAATCAAACAGGTAATTTTTACATGAGTGTAGTTGAAACCAACTTTGGTTGTGTAGGGCCAGGTTCAGATACTGCGCATATAATTGTAATAGGACCACCCTCTGTAGCTGTATCAGGGCCGGGGCAAGTATGTGTTGGAGATACCGCCACCTTCAATGGGATTCTTCAGAACAATACCTACTACAATTGGAGCACGAATAGCAATGGTCAAATAATTGATACATTAAACAACTTTACGAATGTATATTTCCCAAATACAGGAACCGTACCCGTTATTATGAGTGCTGTAAACGATTGTGGAACAGCTAACGGTGTAAAGAATGTAATTGTAAGGCCTCTCCCATTGGTTGATGCTGGAAATGATACGATTGTTTGTCCGGGTGTTCCGCTTGAGTTAACCTCGGATCCATTTAACTCAGGATACTCTTATAATTGGATGGAGATAGATTCAACAGTTGCCAATACACAAACCGCAGTTGTTTTCCCAACATCAGATACCTATTATGTGATACAAGCCACAAGCTACCCGGCAATTGGATGTAAAGAACAGGACACCATTTTTGTTTCTTTACGTGATGCAGGGCCTTCCCGCACTATTGACTCAACCATATGTGCTGGTGATAACATTAGATTGAATGCAGGTAGTGGCACTAGCTTTAATTGGAGCAACGGGTTTAACGGACAGATTCTTGAAACTACAGAGCCGGGTGTATATGTGGTTACCTATTTTACCTCGGCCAATGCTTGCGCCAATGTTGATACATTTATCGTGCAAAACAAATTCTGCGAAGAGCCATTACCTGACTCTTTGTACACACCCAATATATTCACGATTAATGGCGATGGCGTTAATGATAAGTTCACCATCTTTAATGAAAATTACAAAACGCTAGAGGTAATCATCTTCAACCGTTGGGGACAAAAAGTTGGTTACTGGAATGGCATTGATGGTGGTTGGGATGGCAATCAAATCAATACCTTGCAACCTTGTCCTGATGGCGTATATTTCTATATTGGAGAAGCGCAAAGCAAAAACAATGTTGACCCGGTAAAGATTCACGGAACAGTTACGCTGATGCGAAGGTAATATTGAACACCAGTTATTATAAAAAGACCCCACAATTGAATCAACTGTGGGGTCTTTTTTATCATTGATGTACGATGCGGTAATAGTGTCCGGATGCTAAAAAGTGGGGCAATAGTTGCGCCAATTTATTATCGATCTTTGATATTGTTTTGAGCGGAATGAAAGGCAAATATGTTTCAATAATGGGCGCAATGAAGTAAGCATTTTTAACTTCAATCACTTTCATGCCAAGTTCCTTACACTCTCTTTTAATGCGAGGCACCGTAAAAAAATTAACATGTGGTGTATCGTAATTTTGGGAGTATGGTTCTTTTTTACCCAATAGTTTTTTAACCTTCCAAATAAATCCATTGAGTCCCATTTTTCGCATCAAGTACAAGGGTTGCATAGCTATTTCGAAGGGCCCAAATCCATTAGGAACTGTAATGAGTAATTCCATTCCTTTTTTTCCATGTTGGGCTGCATAGCTCAATATTTCGGTATAATTGGGGATGTGTTCGAGTACTTCTGTTAGAATGATATAATCGTACTGTCTAATGTCTGCTTTTTCGAAATACCTAAACTCAAGTTTTAAATTTGAAAATTTATTCTTTGATGCGGTAATATCTAAATTGCCTTGGTGCACATCAATACCGGTTACTTGCGCATGCGGTATCACACAGAGCGGCAAGGTAACATTACCCGTTCCGCATCCAACATCTAGGATTTGTGCCGGATTTTTTTTTGCAGATTTAATGGTATTAAAAATCCAGTCGAGTCTCTCATAATGACATGGAAAATCAACGTATTCAGTATATTGATCAAATTCAGACATAGATAAAAATTACAGTGTTTTAAAACTTTATGCCCAACTTAAGCATGGTTCTTTTGATATTATTTTTTAGCGTTTCCTTGATATCTGTTTTAATTTTTTTGAGCGCGCCCTCCTCTGGTCTTGCTTTAAAAACGGTATCGTGGTATTTTCCTTTGTAATCTCCTATGGGTGTGTAGTAGTAAGTGTAGAATGACTTTCGTGTTTCACCTTCGGGCACAGTAATGGTAGAATATCCGTGATAGCTGATTTCATTTGTTTCAAATATCACACATCGGTTTAAACTAGGCAAATAAGCTTGGCCTAATTTTGTTACATCTTCATTCCATAATTCTACCTTACCACCATACTCTTCCTTCCAATTTTTATTAAGAAAAATAAGTAGGTTGAGTCTGCGATGAATTTTTTGAACGTGATGAATATTGAAATCGATATGCACGTCAAGGTAGCTTCCGTTTTTTCCCTGATGAACTCCTGAACCAAGACTATCTTCGGTAGTAAAAAGACCTTTGATGCCGGTTATTTTTTCGAGTGCATCGGTCATCTCTTTTGAAGCAACAGCTTGTCGCAATGATTTAAATACAGGATCGAAATTATCGAAATTGCTCCCTTCTGATTTATTTTCGTTCAATCCATGATAGTGCTTGTTGAGCACCTCGAGTGGGGGAAATTTAGCATACAACTGTTCTGCAAATTCGGCATTCAGAAAATTATCAATAGCAAGATGACGGTATGGTTTGGCGTTGTTAAATTCCTCTTTCAGTTTGAGGATATTGGCCTCGTTAAAAAATTCTGATTTGATGATATTTTCCATGATTGGGATACTGAATTTAGGCTTGCAAAATTAGTAATTTGATTTATTTATTATTGCTACTGTAAAGCATTATTGTTTCGAAGGCAGTAAAACAAGTGTAGTGCAGTAAAAACCATAATATAAATGTTTTGGCGAGCGCTTTATAGAACAAAAAGAAAAACACAATGATAGCTAGATAAATAAGTAGTTTCAATGCTGTTGCAAGCATAAACTTCCTTATAAATACATTATCTTTTGTACTGTTGTCACCGGTGAGGAATAAATGCACCATTAAAGTGGAAACTACGAACAAAGTATAAATGCTCCAACTAATTTTATTGAGCTGCATTTGTGGCGCAGCATGCGCTATTGCAAACAATAAGAGTACAAAACCGATATTGAAAAAGAGGAATGAAAGAACGTATTTTCTTACCATGATTTATATAGCTATTTGTTTTTGATCAAATCCTTGATCGTAAGGTAAACAGCAACAAATACCCCAATAATAGTAAGGGTGGCAGTAAAGATGTTGTTATGAATTTTAAAATATTTATCAAGCTGCATTCCGCCCCAGGCACCCAGCAACATGATTGCACCCATTTGCAATCCCATACCGCTGTATTTAAGAATGCTGTTGGATTTGCGCGGATCAGGCTGTTTTTTCGACTTTTTTGTCTGATCTTGATTCTGCATGTTTCAGATCTTTAACCACACCTCCCATGCTGCATGCACCGCTGAAATTGGCACCAGGCTCAATTGAAAGTTTATTTGTGGTTATTTCACCTTTCAAATTGGCAGTAGCTTTTAAGGCTAATAATTCAGACACAGTAATGTTGCCATTGATTGCTCCTGATATATCGGCATTTTGACAGAAGATTTCTCCTTCTACACTGCCTGTGCTACCAATTACAACCTTACCTTTTGTATTAACTGATCCAACAAGTGAACCATCAATTCTGACATCACCGTTAGATTTAATTTCTCCATTTATAGTTGTACCTACACCAATCAAGTTGATGCTTCCGGTGTCGATATCATGATTCTTAGTCATAAATGTTGTTTTGGTTTTGTTAAACATAGCAAACAATATTAAAGATTTTGAATATACTATTGGGTGCAAAGTTAATATTAATTTAGATATGACTGTGCAGCCCCTCGATTAATTAGTTAAGAGATTAAAAATCAATTTTTTACAATTTTCAGTACCCATAAATTACCACTCTGTCGGTAAGTCGCATAAATACTCTATTTTTTTGCAGTCTGATTTGTTGAATGTTTTTTTCGGGCAAAGCAATTTCAGTTTGCCTGATCAAATCAAGGTCAAAACTCCCAAAACCTGTTTCATCAATAAAATAAAGGGTATTGTTCTCTACCTGCAAATCTCTGATAGATTTAATTGGAATGGTTTTAATATAGGTACCAAAAACATCAAATATCAATACCCCTTGTATGGTATCGCAAAGGTAAACCCTGTTATTTGTTTCGAACATAGCCATTGGTTTTATGGCATTACCGGTTAGCTGTGCAATATTGCCGCTTTGATGAGTTATTTTGAGAGAGGGGTCCATCCTTACAATTTCAAAGTTAAGAATATTGTAAAGCCAAATTCCATTGTCGTGAGAAGTACAAACCAGTGTTGCTTGATCAAATGCAATGGAAGACAAATCGATTCCATTAGGTGTTGTTGCGAGCATATTATCAAGAAAGATTACTTTGTTGTAATCACGAAAAAAGGCAAGTATTTTTAGAGGATTACTCACATCAATGGAAAAAATATTACCCAAGCTTTTGATGGAGTTTTTCTGCAACATTTGACCATTGGCATCAAATTTAATGATCTCCTGATCATTTACAGTGTATAAATTTCCTAGTTTATCAGTTGCAATCAGTTTGGCTTTTACATCCAGTGTTTTAATCATATTTAAACTTTCCCAATTGCTTTGCGCGTGGCAAAAAAATATAGGTAAGAGCATATAAATAATTGATGCGCTGATGATTTTATGCATGCTGATTGATCTGTTTTAATATTTCATCCAAAATCACTCTTTCATTTGAAAGTCGGGGTACTTTAAATTGTCCGCCCAGTTTATTTTTTGCTCGCAGCCAATTTAAAAATGTGCCTTTAGGAGCAACGGTAAGCACAGGTGGTTTCAGCAAAATATCGTTGAAGCGCTTGGCCTCATAGTCAGAGTTTAAGTTTTTAAGTGCGTTATCCAAGAGCTCAGTAAAAAAGTTGATGTTCTGTGGAGGTCTTTCAAATTCAATAATCCACTGATGACTACCGCCTTGATTATCGCCAAAAAAAACAGGCGCAGCGGTGTACTCTGCAATAGCAGCACCAGTTTTTTCGCAAGCAGTTAAGATGGCTTGCTCTGCATTATCAATCATCAACTCTTCGCCAAAAGCGTTGATAAAATGTTTGGTACGCCCCACAATTTTAAATCGATAAGGATTGAGCGAGGTAAACTGTATGGCGTCACCAATTTGGTATCTCCATAATCCGCCATTAGTGGAGATAACAACAGCATAATCTATACCTATTTCTACCTCCTCAAGCGCTATCACTTTTTGTGTGTGTTGCTGATGTAATGGTATAAATTCGAAATATACACCATAGTCGAGCATCAGCAGTAAATCTTTTGAATGAACCTGATCTTGAATACCAAAAAAGCCCTCTGATGCATTGTAGGTCTCTAAATAAAAAATATCTTTAGGAATGATACTTTTGAAATGATTCACATAAGGACTAAAATTAACACCACCATGAAAATACACTTCGAGATTTGGCCAAACTTCAGTAATAGTTTTTTTATTGGTCTTTTCCAAAATATGTCTCAACAGAATGAGCATCCATGAGGGAACACCTACAAGACTTGTGACGTTCTCCTGTATAGTAGCCTCCGCTAATTTTTCTATTTTTTGGTCCCAACCATCCATGATGGTAATTTCTGTGTTGGGCGTTCTGGCCAATTCGGCCAATAAAGGTAAATTTTGCACAATTACTGCCGACAAATCACCATCATGTGCAGCTTCGAAGCCATCAACATTTCTCAAACTTCCGGCAAGTGCAAGTGATTTTCCTGTGAATAATTGTGTGTCGGGAAAGTTGCTGCAGTATATACTCAACATATCTTTTCCACCCTTGAAATGACATTCTTCCAGGGATTCGTTACTGATAGGAATGAACTTGCTTTTATCATTAGTGGTTCCTGATGATTTGGCAAACCATTTTACTTCAGTATTCCAAAGCACCTGTTGTTCACCCTTTCTCATTCTATCGATGTATGGCTTTAAGCTCTCATAGTCCTGTAAGGGCACACGCTCGGCAAATTGAGCCGCATGCTCTATGCTTTTATAATCATGTATTTTTCCCCATTGTGTATTTAAGGCTGCTTTGATCAATTTATTAAGACAATCGCGCTGCACCTCATGTGGATATTTCATAAAGAGCTCAATCTGATGAATGCGCTTTTTCATGATCCAAGATGCTATCGAATTGATGATTGCCACAGCTATTTTTTAAGTGTAAAGTTAAGTTATTTTTTTAGACATTATGGGGCTTTAACCCATCTGATAATTTTAGGTAAATTATTTCTTCTTATCGCATGATAATTTACCACTTTTGATCCGAAACCCAAATAAAACCTCAGCAAATTTTTATTGTTTGAACCTTCGAAATCAAGCATTAATGGCGACTTAGAATGTTTTTTTATAAAACAATCAATCAGCAAACTCATGGCACCGCATTGCTTTCCTACTGTGCTTGTTCCCGAGAATAAAAATATTGCGACATCGTGATAAACCACAAACACTGCTCCTGAGATATACTGACCCGACTTATTTTTAACCCCCAAACAAGTCACTATTTTTCTTTGTTGCATCATGGCGATCCAAGGACTTCTGCTTGGCCATGTAGACGGCGTTGCTG
>JALRAS010000061.1 GCA_023262495.1 Bacteroidia bacterium
CAATTAAAATGGGGCGGGGGCATTCACCATTCACCATTCACCATTCAATAATCAATCACCTGCTCTTCTATCTCGCTCGGCATATCAATAAAATCATATTGCTGATTCCTTAATTGTGGAATAAAACCAGCTTCCTTGATTGCCTTTTGTATGCCATTGGCTGTAAAACGATGAGGTGCACCAGCGGCAGAAACTACATTTTCTTCAATCATAATAGAACCAAAATCATTGGCACCTGCGTGCAAACATAGCTGCGCCACTTCTTTGCCAACGGTAAGCCACGAGGCCTGTATATTCACCACATTAGGCAACATAATTCTGCTCAGGGCCAACATGCGGATGTATTCTGTTCCACTCACATTATTGGTGATTCCTTTCAGTCTTTTGAGTAAAGTGCCATCATCCTGAAATGGCCAAGGAATAAAGGCCAAAAAGCCCTTGGCATCAGCAGGCTTTTCGCTTTGCACTTCACGCAACCAAACCAAATGTTCAAAACGCTCTTCAATGGTCTCTATGTGCCCAAACATCATAGTTGCCGAGGTGGTTATATTTAATTGATGTGCAGCACGCATTACATCAAGCCACTCTTTTCCGGTACATTTACCTTTAGATATCAACCTGCGCACCCTGTCATTAAGAATTTCAGCACCGGCACCTGGTAAACTGTCTAATCCTGCATTCATCAAGGCTTTTAACACTTCAGTATGGGTGCTTTTTTCAAGCTTGGTAATATGTGCTATTTCAGGTGGACCTAAAGCATGCAATTTTAAATCAGGATATAGTTCCTTGAGTTTGCTGAATAAATCAACATAATAGCTCAAACCCAAATCGGGATGATGCCCTCCTTGTAGCAGTAATTGTCGGCCTCCATAACGATAGGTTTCATCAATTTTTTTCTTGTATTGCTCAATCGTGGTAATGTATGATTCAGGATGTCCGGGGACTCTGAAAAAATTACAGAACTTACAATTGGCTATACACACATTGGTGGTATTGGCATTGCGGTCGATAATCCATGTTACATGCGGGTCGTTTTTTTTATGAATTTTGCGCATTTCATTGGCTGTGTATACCAAATCAGCAAGTGGTGCGTGATGATAGAGGTGTACTCCCTCTTCAATACTCAAAAAATTAAAACTTAAGGCACGGCTTAGTAGGTTATCGGTGTTCATATTCTGTTGGCTAATGTTAATTTGGGTCTGCGGTTATGTATCACAACAAATCTGTAAAACAAAAGTTCTTGTAACAACCTTGGTATATTTGATTAATTTTGTTCTCAATAATTTGTAAAAATAACTATTTAAGGTATGAGCAAAACAACAGAGCATGAATTTTTACCAAAAATTGGAATAACGTGCGGTGATATCAATGGCATAGGTTTGGAGGTGATTATTAAAACTTTCGCGGATAATCGCATGCTGCAGTGTTGTATTCCTATTGTTTATTGTAATGCAAAAGCAGCTGTTCAGTATCGAAAAAATATTAACATTCCCGATTTTGGTTTTCATCAGATAAAGCAGGCGAGTGAGGCCTCATCAAAACATGTAAATTTACTTCATGTATTAGACAAAGAAATAAAGCTTGAGCCGGGTACTTCAACTGCTGAGGCCGGAGAGCTCTCATTAGCTGCAATTAATGCCGTCATCAGTGATATCAAAGCAGGTCAAATTGATGCCATGGTTACAGCGCCAATTAATAAAGATAACATACAATCCGAAAGCTTTAAGTTTGCAGGGCATACCGAATATCTGGCACAACAGTTTGAGGCCAAGGAACATCTTATGTTTCTTATTTCTGATACTTTAAAGATAGGCACAGTAACAGGTCATATTCCAATCAATCAGGTTGCATCACAATTAAGTATTGAGAAAATTGTGAGCAAGGCAAAACTAATGGCTGCTTCTTTACAAAATGATTTTGGTATACGTAAACCACGAATAGCTGTGTTGGGCTTAAATCCGCATGCCGGTGACAATGGAGTGATAGGTGATGAAGAAAAAAATATCATCATACCGGCCATCGAAAAATTAAAAGAGCAAGGTATTTTGGCCTTTGGCCCGTTTGGTGCTGACGGCTTTTTTGGGAGTGGTATTTTCACCAAGTATGACGCAGCATTGAGTATGTATCACGATCAAGGATTAATACCGTTTAAAACATTGGCATTCGAAAATGGAGTAAACTATACTGCGGGTTTGCCTATTGTAAGAACTTCTCCAGACCACGGTACTGCCTACGATTTAACAGGAAAAAATATCGCATCAGAATCTTCCTTCAGATATGCTGTGTATGAAGCAATTGATATACTGGCAGCCCGAAAATTACAGTCAACAATTAGCGCCAATCCACTCAAAATTAATTATCAAAAGAGGGAGAGAGAGAGATAGCTGTTAAACAAGGTGTTTATTTTCATGAAGCTGATTCAACAATTTATAAATAAAAGTCCTCAAGACAAAGTGTGGTGGATTTTATTTGCCCTGCTCATCAGAGGTGCAATTGGGATTCACCTGTTTGTTACCCAAAATGAAGTTTACTTCAACGGAATTTATGATACCACACACAGCGATGCTTTCCTTTATTTACACTCGGTCGAAAATTTTTTGGCAAGCGGTGATTACAGTCCCGCTCACAGAATGCCCGGTCTTGGATTATTGTATTTTGTTTTACGACTTTTTTTAACTGTAAAGCAGGCAATCAATGGGATTATAATCATTCAAATTACCACTGCAGCGGTGTCGGTGTACTACCTTGCACTTACGTTATTTCAAATCACGAAAAATAAAGCGGCCTTCTTTTTCTGCTATTTGCTGTTTCTGATAAGTCCTCTTTGTATGGCTTATGAGTTTCATCCAATGACAGAGAGTATTTGTACCTCCTTGCTCATTTTTTATATTTATTACATTGTTCAGTATCACATTTTTGGAAAAAGTAAATCTTTATGGATTGCGGGCTTATGCATTGGCTCAGCCATATTTTTTAGG
Organism: Bacteroidia bacterium; assembly: GCA_023262495.1. Classification (GTDB taxonomy): domain Bacteria; phylum Bacteroidota; class Bacteroidia; order UBA4408; family UBA4408; genus CAIKXD01. Next base: position 2,979 of record JALRAS010000061.1, read on the forward strand.
CCGGTATATTTACCACTCATCGCACTTCCTTTCATTACTGTGCTGATTGGTTCTGTGTCATCAATAAAAGACTTTCCTAAACTGCTTAAGCTATTTCCTGTGGTGTTGCCTTTTCTGCTTTTCGATTTGTTGTGGATTAATTTTAACTATCAAAAGCAGCATAAATTTATTCCTCTTCAGCCATCTATGTATGTTTTGCAAGATAATTCCATACGATTGAATTTGTACGACTTGTTAATTGCATACGGTGGCGATGTAGTTCCATGGAATGATAATGCCGAAACAAATTGGTTTTATAACTTCAACTCAATTAAAACTGCCAACTCTTTTGAGATGGAAAATAAGTTTCCTTTCAGCAATGATTTGCTCAATAAAACAACTACAATTGATACGTTTTACAGATGCAAAACACTCATACATTTGTATTTTGATGATACTACAGGACTCAATAAAGATTCTATTAACAGCCAATTTGCCGGCCTTTCCAAGAGAATGATCGGATACTTAAAAAAGGATTATCCTTTTTATTTTTATGTATCTAAAAGATTGATTTTACTCAAAAAATTTGTGGTCAACAAAGGCACCTACTTTTTATATCCCGAAAGTTTTAGTGAGCTTAATTTATTTCAAAAGGCTTATAAAATAATTGCCTCGCTCATTTACATAGGCGTCATGCTTTTACTTCCTTTTGGACTACTAATAGTAATTTGGCGAAGCAGAAAAAAAATAGATCACATTTATTTGTGGGCCCCTGTGATATACACCCTAACCATATTTCCATTAGTTTTAGGTTTTATCGAATATAAATACATCAGTCCTGCATTTCCTTTTATGATTGCGGTATCTGCTGTTTTTTTATCCTATCTTTTTGAAAGATTTATTGGAGGTAGAATATCGCATCAAGGATTTGTTGATAGCCCAAAATCTGACCATACAGCCAATTAATTAAACACAATGCTTCCCGTTGAGGTGAGTACTTTTACATAGGCGTTGTAAACCATACTGTGGATACATGGCATTGCAAATATTGTATCGATTCCTTATTGTCTAGTGGTGAATTTGTTTCGAAAAAAAATGTAATCGGTATCATACATCATTTGAGAAACAATAATAATTCAAAAATAATTACCCACCTGTAAACAAGAGCACGTACTTTTGCGTCTACACTAAAGCAAAAACTATTTTGAAAGCAATTGTTATAGGAAGTGGTATTGCTGGACTAGCTACTGCCATCAGGCTAGCCCGCATGGGTTATCATACCCAAGTATTTGAAGCAAACAGTTTTGTGGGTGGTAAGTTATCCGAATTTAATATCAACGGATTTAGGTTCGATCGCGGACCATCCTTATTTACCATGCCGCAGCTCGTAGAGGAGTTGTTTGAATTATGCGGGAAAAATCCGGCAGTCGAATTTCCATACATCAAACTTGATGAGTCGTGTCGCTATTTTTATGCCGATGGTACACTTTTTAGGTCCTTTCACGAAACATCAAAACTATCGCAAGAAGTAGAGGAAGTGTTTCAAGTAGATGCACAAGTTTTTTTAAAGCATTTACAAAGAAGTAAAAACATGCATCAATACCTGAGCAACATTTTTATGGAGCGCTCCTTGCATCGTTTAAAAAACTATCTCAATACCGATACACTCAAAGCAGTGGCACACATCCCTCAGCTGGGGCTTTTCGACCGATTACATGATTATCATACCAAACACATCAAGCATCCCAAACTTGTGCAGTATTTCAATCGATTTGCCACATACAATGGTAGTAATCCATACAAAGCACCCGCTACACTGCACATTATACCACATCTTGAGCACGGCATAGGCGCATTTTTTCCAAAAAACGGAATGCATCAAATCACCAATAGTTTATACCAATTAGCACAGCAATGTGGTGTTCAATTTCATTTTAATACACCCGTAACAAGCATTGTTACCCACAAGCAGAAAGTGAGTGGTGTGCAAACGCAGTTGGGCTTTACAGAGGCCGAGGTAGTAGTTTCCAATATGGATATCTATCATACCTATAAAAAGTTGATGCCGCAAACCAAGCACCCCGAAAATATTTTGAAGCAAGAAAAATCGAGCTCTGCATTAATATTTTATTGGGGAATAAAAACAACATTCAATAAACTTGGCTTGCACAATATTTTCTTTAGTGAAGACTACAAGCGCGAGTTCGAGGGCATTTCAGGTGAAAAAGAAATGCATGATGATCCTACCGTATATGTTAACATTACCTCCAAGCATTGTAAAACCGATGCTCCGCAAGGTATGGAAAATTGGTTTGTCATGATCAATGTACCCCACAACAATGGTCAAAATTGGGAGCAGTTAATGGCGCGTGCCAGGCAAAATATCATACAAAAGCTAAGCAATATTTTAAAAGTAAATATAGCCGAGCAAATTGTAGCCGAGCAACACTGGACACCACAAGGCATTGAATCGCTCACCTCTTCTTACAAAGGAGCACTGTATGGCAATGCCAGCAACAGCAAAATGTCCGCCTTCTTGCGACACCGCAATCAAAGCGCCACCTGTAAAAATTTGTACTTCTGTGGTGGAAGTGTGCATCCTGGTGGTGGTATTCCACTGTGTTTACTTTCGGCCAAAATCGTAGCCGATTTATTGGCATCAGCAGAGGTATAAAATCATACAAACTTAACCTGTAAAAATGAGTTGATGTATGTGGGCAATACCCTGCTGAAGCAGGGTCCGGGCCATCCGCTATATCTCCCAATAAAAACATCAACCCAATTGGTATAATTTAAAATCGTACAACTGTTTTTATTGGGAGGATGCCGCTGCTGTCCCTATTGCAGTTATTCCAATTGCATTTGTAAATTGCAATAACTCGTACTTGTTTGTAACGAGTACGCATAAAATAAGCGTTTGCCACGCATGAAAAATATTCCAATTGCATCACCCAATAACTCGTACTTGTTTGTAACGAGTACGCATAAAATAAGCGTTTGCAACTCATGAAAAATATTTCAATTGCATTACCCAATAACTCGTACTTGTTTGTAACGAGTACGCATAAAATTAGCGTTTGCAACGCATGAAAAATAATTTCTGGCACTGCCTAAACTAATCCCTAAGCTTTTCTAAATGTTTGATTAAAATTTTCACACCGGCAACCGCTGTAGCTTCAATAGGAATAAGATTTTCAAGATGATTTACCGGTGGTATCTCAGGGTCAATAATAAATTTAGGAATAGCATGAGGCGCATAATCAATTAAACCGGCTGCCGGATAAACAAGCAGGGAGGAACCAATCACAACAAAAATATCTGCTTTTGATACTATGCGGCATGCGATTTCAATCATGGGTACCTCTTCGCCAAACCACACAATATGCGGTCTCAGTTGACTGCCTTTTTCACACGTATCTCCAATTTTTAATTCAGCGCCATTTATGGTATATACCAACGATTCATCAAGCGTACTCCGACTTTTTGTAATTTCACCGTGAAGGTGCACCACATTGCTGCTGCCGGCCCTTTCATGCAAATTGTCAATATTTTGGGTAATAACTGTAACATTAAATTTTTTCTCTAACTGAGCAAGGCCCTTGTGAGCTGCGTTGGGTTTGGCATTTAAGCATTGCAAACGCCTTTGATTATAAAATTCAAGTACAAGCGCCTTGTCTTTATGCCATGCTCCCGGTGTGGCTACATCTTCTATCCTGTAATTTTCCCAAAGTCCGTCACTACCTCTAAATGTTTTAATGCCACTCTCTGCACTGATGCCTGCACCGGTAAATACAACTATATTTTTCATGTCATTGAAAGAATAAATGCGTAATTTTTTTTGATGCCTCTAAACTAATTCAAGTTTGTGATGTTTCTATGGCATGTTCATAAATATTCTATGCCAAATTGAATAATTATAGTGGGCAACATTAACTTTTCTTACCAACTAATTTCCATACAGCAATCGAATGTTTGCATAGTTTTGTCACCTGAATTTCAAACCATGAAGAAATTTCTCCTTATTTTATTTGTTTCCTGTTTTTGCTCACTTTTGGGTGTTGCGCAACAAAAATATACCATCAGCGGGCATGTCAAAGATGCTGCTTCAGGCGAAGATATTATTGGCGCTAGTGTATTTGCGGTAGAATCTAAACTAAGCGTAGCTGCGAATATTTATGGCTTCTATTCGCTTACGCTGCCCGAAGGAAAGCATACCATTACAGTGAGCAATTTGGGTTACAACAACTTTACACAAGTGATCGAACTCAATAAAAATATAGTGCTCGATATCAATCTTGAAATACGCAGCGAGCAGCTCAAAGAAGTAGAAATTACCTCTGAAAAGTCGGATGCCAATGTTAAAGACATTCAAATGAGTGTTGCCAAACTCGATATCAAAACCATACAAAAAGTTCCCGCATTTTTGGGTGAGGTAGATTTGATAAAGGTGATACAATTACTACCCGGAGTGTCAACGGTAGGAGAGGGGGCAACAGGATTTAATGTAAGAGGTGGAAGCATCGATCAAAACTTGGTGTTGCTTGATGATGCACCCGTATATAATTCCTCGCATTTATTCGGTTTCTTTTCCGTATTCAACCCCGATGCTGTGAAAGATGTAAAGCTCTATAAAGGGGGTATTCCTTCACAGTTTGGCGGAAGACTTTCTTCTTTGCTTGATGTTAGACTCAAAGATGGCAACAATAAAACTTATCATGCCGAGGGCGGCATTGGCTTACTATTCAGCCGATTGAGCATTGAAGGGCCTTTGGTGAAAAACAAATCCTCTTTTATTGTGGCCGGAAGAAGAAGTTATTTCGATCTCTTTTTTCCGCTATCCAAAAATAAAGACATCAGAGAGTCAAAAGCATATTTCTACGATTTATCCGTAAAACTTAATTATATCCTCAATGAAAAAGATAGGATTTACCTTTCGGGATATTTTGGAAGAGATGTATTTGGCGCAGGTAATCCCGAGTTTGGATTTGACCTCGGCAATGCCACCGGAACATTAAGATGGAATCATATTTATAACAGCAAATTATTCAGCAATGTGTCGCTCATATACAGTAATTATGACTACCGCATTGGAGTAGGTGACGAATTTGATGGGTTCAACTGGAAATCAAACATCATCAACTACATTGTGAAGCCCGAATTTACTTATTACCTGAATCCTAAAAATACCATCACCTTCGGTGGTTCGGCAACCTACTACACCTTCGATCCCGGCAAGTTACTTTTTTACAGTAAGGGCGAAAAACGAGAAGTTGGTTCAGAACCTAAATATGCACTCGAAAATGCTCTTTATGTTGGCAACGAACAAAGAATTACAGGACGCTTGTCCATGCAATACGGATTAAGATTTTCTAATTTTAATTACATGGGAGAAGGAACAGCTTATTATTTTAGAGACACCGTTCCAAATGTGCGTAAAGACACCATCAACTCCAAAACATTCAATAATTTTGAAACTATCACCTCATACAATAACCTTGAGCCACGTTTCAGCTTAAAATTTGAGGTCACTGATCAATCATCTATCAAAGCAAGTTACAACAGAACTACTCAAAACTTACACTTGATTTCTAACGCAGCAGCCAGTACCCCGCTTGATGTGTGGATTCCAAGTACCAATAACATCAAACCGCAAATTGCTGATCAAGTAGCATTGGGCTATTTTCGAAATTTCCGCGAAGACAATATGTATGAAACATCGGTAGAGGCATATTATAAAGAAATGCAAAATCAAGTTGACTATATTGATGGTGCCGATTTATTGCTCAATAAATTAGTTGAGGGCGATTTAATGAGTGGAACAGGCAGAGCATATGGGTTAGAATTATACGTAAAAAAAGCGAAGGGCGATTTAACAGGTTGGGTCAGCTATACCCTCTCACGTTCTGAGAGAAAAGTAAACGGAATCAATAACAATGATTGGTATCCCAACAGATTTGATAAGGTGCATAACTTAAATGTGGTGGGTATGTATACACTCAACAAAAGACTTGAGTTTGGAAGCACCTTTGTATTTGGCACCGGCACTCCGGCAACATTTCCTACCAATCGAATCGAGTATCAGGGCTACATCATTCCGCACAACATCAGCGGCTCAAGAAATAATGCGCGTATCCCCGTTTACCACCGACTTGATTTGTCGGCAACGCTTCACCTAAAGGACAAACGCTCCGGTAAGTACAAACACGATTTGGTGGTGTCTGTGTATAATGTTTATGCCCGCAGAAATCCATTCAGTATTTATTTCAGAAGTAATCCCGAAAACCCACAACAAACCCAAGCGGTTCAATTTTCTGTGGTTGGAAACATTATTCCTTCTGTTGCTTACAACTTTAAATTTTGATGAAGATGAAAACAAAACATATCCTATCGCTCGGCTCATTATTTTTTCTCTTCTTCATTTTTTCTTCTTGCGAAAAGGTCATCGATGTTGATTTGGAAGCAGGTGAAGAACAGTTGATTGTAGATGGTTTTATTACCTGTTTTTTCGATACGGTTGCTTTGAGTTCCGGAATAGAAAATCAGGTGATTAAGCTCAGGAAAACGGCTCCTTATTTTAATAATTCTTCCGCTGCACCCGCCTTAGGGGCAAAGGTTACCGTTACAGATGGGTTGCAAAGAACCTTCGAATTTAAAGACGATGATAATGATGGCAACTACATCTATACAGGTCCGTTTCAACTAAGCTTTACCAATCCTCCACTTGGATTTCCCGGGAATGCATATCAGTTAAATATCACTTATCAAGGAGAGGAGTTTACAGCTCAAAACTATATGGATTCGGTGCCTTTAATTGATAGCATTAAGTTTCAATTTCAGGAGCAAACCATACAAGGTCCCGATACACTTAAAGCCGGTTACAGTATTGATCAAATACTTTCACGCGGGCCTGATGGCTTGTTATCGCCCACCAAGGATATTAAAGGAGAGGGTACTTGTTATTGGTTTAAAACATTTAAAAATAATACGTTTTATAATAAAGCCGATCAAATGAACTTGGCTTATGATGCTGCCTTTGGACCCGGGAGTGATAACGTAGCGTTTATTCCTCCTATTGTTTTTAGTTTATCACCCGAGCGCTTTAATATTGGTGATGAGATAAAAATCGAATGTTGGTCGATAGGTTTGCCCTCCTTCTATTTCCTCAACCTGGCAAGAATTCAAATGACCAATGAAGGGCTTTTTGCTACGCCCGCTACCAATGTGCCAACAAATATTGTAAACAAAAACAAAAATTCAAAAGTTAAAGCGGTTGGTTGGTTTGGTGCGGCTGCGGTTTCAAGCATCACACAAAAAGTGAAGTAACCCTAACTGTTTTGATGCAAGAAATGCAGAGCCTTTGTTAAATCATCCGGGGTGTCAATGGCAATGGTTTCTTCGTTTGTAAGTGCTGTTTTAATTGCATAGCCATTTTCAATCCATCGCAATTGCTCCAACGATTCGGTTTGTTCCAGTAGGGAAGGCGAAAGCGCAGCAATTTGTTTTAAGATGTGTATTCGGTAAGCATAAATGCCAATATGCTTGTAGTAAATACCCGATGCCAATAGATCTTCCACACTCTTTTTGGCGGGGTAGGGTATTACACTCCTGCTAAAATAAATGGCCTCGCCATGCTTATTCAATACCACTTTTGGAATAGTAGGTTGCTGCAACTCATTTGTTGTAGCTACCTTTTTTATCAGTGTGCCAATTTCGGTTGCAGATTCCTCAAACAATCCGCATAAAAGTGAAATCTGTGAGGGTTTAATAAAAGGTTCATCGCCCTGTATATTGATCATTACATCATTGTTATCCAACTTCAGTAAGGAAGCACACTCATTGCACCTGTCGGTGCCACTCTGATGCGTTTCCGATGTCATTAAAAAACGTCCTCCAAAGTGATTCACGTGCTCGGCAATTGCTTGATGATCGGTAGCCACATAAACCGCATCAATACCGGCTTTTAATACTTGCTCGTAAACCCTTTGAATCATGGTTTTACCGGCAATGTCAATCAATGGTTTGCCGGGAAACCTGGTGGAGGCATAACGGGCAGGTATAACCGCTGTAAATTTGGTCATAGGAGATTAGCTTACAATTATATGTACAAAAGTATATTAATTCAACGATATGCCTTCAAACACTAACGTAATTAAAATTTTTCTTAGTAACATTGCATGAATGTTTTTAAATAAGATTCAACTCATTGGGTTTAAAAATTATGGGCAGGCCGAAGCCGAATTTGCTCACAAGTTTAACTGCTTTACAGGCAATAATGGTATGGGTAAAACCAATATGCTTGATGCCATTTACTACTTATCTTTTTGTAAAAGTTTTTACAATCCGGCCGATAATCAAAACATAAAAGCAGATGCGCCATTCTTCATGATTCAAGGGGCCTATCAATCAGGTGAAGAACAACTCGAAATTTTTTGCGGATTAAAGCGAAATGAAAAGAAACAATTCAAATTAAACAAAAAGGAATATCCTCGGTTAAGCGATCACATTGGTTTGTTGCCACTTGTCATGATTGCACCTGAGGATGCAGAGTTAATTCATGGAGGCAGCGAAATCAGACGGAAGTTTATTGACGGAGTAATTTCTCAGTACAACAAACAATACCTCGAACAATTGATGAAATACAACAGGGTTTTAATACAGCGAAATGCCCTGCTTAAATCCTTTTATGAAAAGAGCTATTTTGATATTGCAGCATTAGAGATTTATGATGAACAATTAAGTGAATCGGGTAATTTTATCTTCAGCGAAAGAAAAACTTTCTTCGATACATTCAATCAATATTTCAACCAAACTTTTCTGGAATTAACTAAACAAAAGGAGCAGGTTAGCTTGCAACTCAGCAGTGCACTTCACGAATTTAAAATGGAATCATTACTCGCGAAATCATTGGATAAAGACAGGCAATCGCAATATACCAATGTTGGAATTCACAAAGATGATTTATTGTTTGAAATCAATCACCAAACAGTTAAAAAGTTTGCTTCGCAAGGTCAACAAAAAACTTTCCTAATTGCGCTGAAGTTGGCGCAGTATGCGTTTATCGCGCAAATCAAAAACCGATTACCAATTTTATTGCTTGATGATGTGTATGATAAGCTTGATGAAATTCGTTTAAACAGTATTATGCAGCACATTAGCCAACCAACATTTGGTCAAATATTTATAACCGATACGCACAGGCAAAGGATATCTGAGGCCATCAATCATACCGGCAAAGAAGCAGCATACTTCGAAATTGATAATGGACAAGTGGTTAGCATTTGAGGAGGCAACTTGTTATTATGCTACTAATGAATGTTATTGTGGATGATTTGCAATGATTGCAGCGCTTGCATCAATTGTATTTGTCCCGCATGATCTGATGCGAGCTTTGGGTTGAATTTAGTTTTTCCACACCTGTTCCAAGCGTGTTCTTAAGGTATCGGGTGTAAGGTGTAGCTCAAGGTTGTTTTCTTTTGCCAACGCAATCTCTCCGGTTTGTTCAGATACAGCAATGGCAATGGCATCAGTACTTTCAGTGATTCCTAAAGCAGCACGATGACGCATCCCTAAATTAGCAGGAAAGTTACTGTTCTCTGAAATGGGTAGTACGCATCTTGCCGCAATAATTTCATTGTTTTCAATGATGATAGCGCCATCATGAAGTGGACTATTTTTGTAGAAGATACTTTCAATCAATCGTTGTGAAACCGTGGCATGTATGCTTTCACCGGTATTGTAATAAAAACTCAAATTACTTTGGCGCGCCAATACAATAATTGCACCGGTTTTACTCTGCGACATTACCTTGCATGCTTTAACAATGGAAACAAGATCAAGGTCATTTTTCTTGCGTACATCACTTAACTTAAACAGTCCTTCAGATGAAAAAACTTTTGGGAAAAATCCTGTGCTACCTACCAATAATAAAAATTTACGCAACTCTTGCTGAAATACAATGATGAGTGCAATTACACCTACACCAATAAACTGACCAAGTATTTTTCCAAGCAACTGCATATCTAGCATCTTCACAAATAGCCACAATAAATAAATACTTAGCATTCCTGTGAAAATACTGATTGCTACCGTGCCGCGAACCAACTTATATAATTGATACAACAATACTGATACAAGTATTATATCAACCACATCTAACCATCTGAATGAAATAAAATCAGGCCACATTTTTTGTAAAGGTTAATTTCAAATGATTAGTTTCTTATGAATGCCAAAATCATCAAAAACCATAGTAACGAATAATATTTGATAAGCCATAATTATTGATTGCTTACACTTTATGGCAAATATAAAACTTTAAAATAAAAGTGAAGGGTCGCCCAACGGCAGAGATGGTATTTTAATCAATACTCAATAACTATTTTTTTCTATACTTTTTAGCTTGCGGTTGTCCAATAACAGTATAAAATTTCTCCGATGTTTCTTCCATAATCCAGAGGTACTCTCCCTCAAATTGATAGTCGTATCGGTACTCTTCGTGTCTTCTAAATGAGAGCTTGTAACTAATCCAAATTTGTCCGTTGTTAGCATACACTCTTGATTTTTTGTTGAGGTCTGCTCCAATAGACTCATCACAAATAATCATGTTGCCATCTTGAAAAACGATATCACAATTAGAAGGAAGTGCACGCGTGTTGTTGTTGCTAACTTCAATCCATGTACCATTTAGCACAGGATCCCAACCTTGCTCTTTCTTGCATCCTGACAAGAAGATTGTTGCTAATATGAAAATGAAAAAAATCTTTTTCAAGTGACTAAATCTTTGACTTTATTAAATAAAAATAATAAATCTTTCTTAGAAATGAAAATATGTTTTACTAAATCAATACGTTTACCGATGAAATTGCAAAATACTCCTCCGAAAATATCTTAAAAATCAAATACCAATTTTTTGATCGGCAAGCAAACGGATTTCATTTTCTAACGCTATCGCTTTTTCCTGTATTTCTTTTCCCTTGCTGATCATATCATTGATAAATGCTTTGTCATGATATCCCGAGGCGTTGATTCTCACATTCATAAATGCTCCTATAACTGCCGTGCGCGCGCAAAGTGCTCCCACGGCTGCATCGGTAACCGAGTTAGGGTTGCCTTGCTCCACCATTACCTTCATTAGTTCCATGCTCTCTAGAGCAAGTTGCATAACTTTATTTGGGGTAATAATTGCCAGCTTTGTGGCACTTTGAATGGCTTCGCTGCGAACCTTCTTTTCCTCATCGTTGCCCTTAGGCAAACCAAAGGCAAGCATAATTTTATTAAATGCATTGGTATCCTCGTCAACCATCTTCAACATTTCTTTCTTAATAGCTTGGCCTTTGAGTGCCCAATCGCTGTAAAATTGCCACTGTGCATCCCACCCTTTTTTATGAGAAGAAAGATTAGCAACCATAGTCCCTAGTGAAACACCTAAGGCACCAACGTATGCTGAAATAGAGCCACCTCCGGGAGCAGGACTTTCAGAAGCTGTTTCATCTGCAAAGTCACTTAAGCTCATATTGATTAACCTGCCTGAATTTTGATCATTGAGTAAGTACTCAATAATCCTTTCGCTAGGGTTAAAGGGTGAAAGTTCATCTAATCCCATTGACTTAACAGCAATTTTTATGAGTTCTTTCTCAGATACTCCGGTAGAGCGCTGTTGTTTTTCGAGGAAGTATTTTCCCGCATCAAGCATAGCTTTGAGAGGAATCAACCCCACAATTTCTGAACCTGTAACTCTTATTCCTCTTTCGTTGGCTTTTTTACATACTTCATCAAATGCCACGTGTACAGGTGTAATATTGATGTTGGTTAAATTCATTGATATCTGAGCAATGCCATACTCTTCAATATACCAACCAATAGCTTTAACTGCTTTCAACGTGCCCGGAATGCTCACCGGATTTCCGT
>JALRAS010000062.1 GCA_023262495.1 Bacteroidia bacterium
AACGCCATATCTACCCGTAAAATATACGCCCTTAATGTCCCATACCTTATGATGAGAGTTCACATAGTTAATAGTTGGTCTACCAATATAATCAATCTGTGACATACATTTGGTGTTCAACATAACAAAAATGGACGAAAATAAAACGATATTTATGTATCTGAAACCTTGGAGTTCTATCATGAATATTAAATGCAGCTATTAACTGTATGATTGCAAATATAATTAGTTTTGTATTTTCATTATGCTCACTCGTGCTATATTATTTGACTGTTGTCGTTTAGTTATATAAATAGTCGTCAAAACTTCTTATTTTAAAAATTAAAAGGACAAATTCATTCCTGAAATAGGCTACTTTGTAATATTTATCTATCTGTGTAATTTATGAATATATAGTTACAAGCCAATAATATCAATGGTTTTAGATGCTAATCAATATTAACATGGCGATGTTTAAAATTACCATTCTCTTAAAGTAGTCACAGGAACTTTAAGATTTAGCTTTGATGATGAAATGTGCAGTGTCTCTCTTAATTTAAATCATTGCCTTATTCGGATAGGTTTAAAATTATTAAATTACTTAAACTAAAAAAACATGCTTCGTAATCTCTTCATTTTATTAAATGTTGCCTTTCTTGCCAGTTTGAAAGGTTTATCTGATGAAGGTAAAGCAAAAATATCACAAAGAATTCCTTCAAATGTTTTGGCGGGTACAGAGTTTATAGAGGAGGTAGAAATTTCTAAACCGGCATCGGTAAATAGTTTTGCTAAGTTTGAGCAACAACTGCCTAAAGGTATGGTTGCCGTGGGGTTAGACCTAAAGGGAGGAGTGCTTACACAAGATGAAAATAATTTGGTAAAAATAGTTTGGTATAAAATTTCAGATGTCAACAATTTTACCATAAGATTGAGAATTCTTGTGGATTACGAAACAAGCTTGAATGAGTACGCCATTAGCAGTCGATTTGCATACTTAGAAAATAATTCCCGAAAATCTGTAGAATCTGAAATGAATAAAATATTGGTAGAGAAAGGTGAAGATCAACCATTGGATGAAAATGAAAGAGAGTTGCCCAAAGTAGCCGACACTACCATACATCGCGCCTTAACAGATAACATCGATAAAATGTTGAGAGAGTCTGGTGTTGCATGTACTCAGGTTTCAGAAATGTTATCTATGTCTGAAGCCAAAATTGATATCAGAGTAGTTAAAGGAAAAGTAGGAGGTTTTGCAAAAATTGAAGAGCCGGTTTGTGAAGGAGTAACGGCAATTAACCTGGATGCAGGAGGTGCTGTTTTTACTTTTGTTGATGGTAAAGTTAAATATGTTTGGACCAATTTACCCGAAGGACAGAAAGTTACCGTAAGTTTCAAATTGGTCAGAAACAAAGATGCAGCATGGATGAAACGATGCACATTTGAAGGAGAATTTTCATACTTGGAAGGAGAAAAAAGTATGCGTTGCAACTTCAATTCTGTTACAGTGGATTACGAAAAAGGGATTACATTATCTAATGTGGTAAAGCCCGAACCTGTCTTATCGCAGTCATCAGAAAAACCAATCAATTCTACCAATCAAAGCAAGGTTGAAAATAGTGATGCTAATAAGGTAGCTACTGAACAGATTCAAAATGATAATTCGAAAACTAGCACCACCGAAAATACTAAAGCTGCAACAAATCAATCCTCAAAAGACAATTCTCAAACTAGTACTTCAAATGATATTAAAGGGGTAAAAAATGATGGCACAATGAATAATATTCAAGGAGCTGCTGCGTTACAAGATAACAATACAAATAAACAAAAGCAGGGCAATGCCGTTGCCGATAATCCAAAACAGGATATCGAAAAAACAAAAACAGATGCAGTTGTAATCAATAAGCAAGCTGAAGATAATAATGGAACAGCATCAAAGACTAATACGATAGATGCTAAAAAGGATATTCCTAATTCGAACAATACAGTTGCTAATGGTGGACTAGTTTTTAAAGTGCAAGTGTGTGCCACACACCGAACCGTTGATGCAACCTTTGTTAAGAATAATTACAAACTTACTGATGATGTGATACAGGAAATGCATGAAGGGTGGTTCAAATTTACGGTTGGAAGTTACGGTCAGTATGCCGAGGCAAGAAACAAAAGAGAAGATTTGGCCCCGTTTAATTTGCCAGGACCATTTGTAACAGCTTACAATAATGGAAATCGTATTACAGTGCAGGAAGCACTCATGATTTCAAAGCAGCAGTGGGTCAAATAATAGCGTACCTTTAAATTGATGTGCAAACGATTTATACTATCGGAACTTAATTACCAAACATTCATCCTTTCTTAAAGATATTTTTCCAACTCACAACCTTACCGGCCGATCTTTTTTGATTAAATAAACCAGTATGTACTAGCGTTTTGCTATCAATGAGTTTTGGCATAAATTTTTCAAAATAGCTTAATCCTTTAAACATATCGGTCATAATTGTCTCTGTGGCATTTATTTCAACAAGATTTAACTGCTCTGATTCCTGCCAAATAAAGTCAATCTCATGCCCTACAGCATCTCTCCAAAACCAGTATTCGAGCAACATATTTTGGTGGTAGTGTTGCTTCATATATTCATTAATGACATAATTTTCAAATAAGCTGCCCTTGTATTGGCTCAGTTTTAAACTCGATGCATCATTAATTTTAAGTAGGTAGCACAATAAGCCAGTGTCATAAAAATACAATTTCGGACTCTTGGTAACGCGCTTGTTCAAATTTGTATGATAGGGCTGCAGTAAATAAACAATATAGCTGGTTTCGAGCACCGAAATCCAAGATTTTGCCGTTGGCTGCGAAATTCCGCATTCGTTAGCAAGTGAATTGAGATTCAATAACTGCCCGGCACGGGCCGCACACAGTGATATAAAATTTCTGAACTGCTTTAAATCTTTCACATGTATGAGTTCAGATAAGTCTCTTTCCACATAGGTTTGTATATAGTTTGAATAAAAAAACTTTGAAGGGATTTCTCTGTCGTAAATACCAGGGTAAGCCCCTTTTTGCAGATTTACGGCAAAATCATCGTTCAGCCATCCTGCTTGCTGCATTTCATGTATGTCGAATGGGAGTAATTTAAACAAGGCAACCCTGCCTGCCAAACTCTGAGTAATGCTGCGCATAAGATGAAAGTTTTGTGAACCTGATATAATATATTGGCCCATAATTTGGTCTTCATCTACTTTGGTTTGAAGGTAAGAAAATAGATGAGGTACGCGCTGTACTTCATCAAATATCACATACCTATTGTATTCGGTTAAAAAACCATTAGGATCATTAATGGCATAGTTTCGATAATCCGAATTCTCAAGATTGACATACGTGTATTTTGAAAAATGCTCCTTTAAAAAAGTTGTTTTCCCCGACTGCCTTGGTCCGGTTAATGCTAACACAGGATATTTTTTTAGATAAATATCCATTTGCTTTTTAATGCTTCTCTTGGCACCCATAAATCTCAAATTTTAAAATACAAATATACAATCAATTTTGAAATTACACTATATCATACTTTGAAATTACACTATATTATACTTTGAAAATACACTATATTATACTTTGAAATTACACTATATACTACTTTGAAAATACACTATACTATACTTTGAAATTACACTAATTGTAAAATGAGTAATAAAAAAGCGGAATTTCCTTGATTAGAAATCCCGCTTACAAGTTGAGATGATATTGTGCTATTTCTTAGATGACGATTTGAATCCTTTATCAATTAATAGGGCTGCTGTGCTGGGGTCGTGCCCTCTGAAGTTTCGGTAGGCAATTGCCTCATCAATTGTTCCTCCAACACTAAAAACGTGATCATAAAGTCTTTTTGCAACCTCTTTATCATAAGGGCCTTTGCCTTCTGTAAAAGCAGTGAAGGCATCAGCACTCAATACATCACTCCAGCAATAGCTGTAGTAACCGGCAGAATATCCATCACTCGAAAAAATATGACCGAAGGCAGGTAGTCGGTGACGCATTACCATTTCTTTTGGCATTTTAAGCGCTGCCAATGTTTCTTTTTCAAATGTTTTAGGATCTATTTTTTTGTTACCTGCTAAATGTATTTTCATATCAACAAGTGCGCTTGAAAGCGCTTCTACGGTACTAAAGCCAGAGTTGAATTTGGCAGCATTATTAATTTTGTTAATCAGTTCTTGAGGAATTGGTTTTCCGGTTTTGTAGTGCAAGGCGTATTTATTTAGTACTTCCGGAGTAAGCAACCATCTCTCCATTACTTGAGACGGAAACTCTACATAATCCGTTACAGTATTGGTACCCGATAATGTAGCGTAGGTAACATTGGAGTTCAATCCATGTAAAGCATGTCCAAATTCGTGAAACATAGTACTTGCATCATCCCATGAAATCAATACGGGTTCACCCTCTTTACCTTTAATAAAATTACAGTTATTAGAAACAATAGTTGTGACATCACCGTTCAACTTTTCTTGCTCTCTATAGGCAGTCATCCATGCTCCTGAGCGCTTGCCATCACGCGCATAGGGGTCAAAATACCACAATCCAACTTGTTTACCACTTGTTTTATTGGAAACTTTGAAAACTCTTACATCATCGTGAAAAACAGGAACATCCGTGATTTGATCAAATTTTAAATCGAAAAGTTCTCCCGCAACAAAGAATATAGCTTCCCGCATTTTTTCTAACTGAAGGTATTGCTTAACTTCATTTTCATCAATGTCGTATTTTGCTTTTCGCACTTTTTCGGCATAGTAACGATAATCCCATGGCTCAATCTTAATTTTTGCGCCTTCCTTATCGGCTAAAGCCTGCATATCACGCACTTCTTCGTGCACCCTTTCAACAGCAGGTGCCCAAACTTCCTCAAGTAATTTCATGGCGTTTTCGGGAGTTTTGGCCATTTTATCGAATAAGCGCCAATGGGCATGGGTGGGGTAACCCAATAGCTTGGCACGCTCCGCTCTCAATTGCAATATTTGTGGAATAAGTGAGTTGTTATCATTTTCATCGCCATTATCGCCTCTACTGATAAACATTTTAAATGCTTTTTCGCGAAGTTCTCTATTGTGCGCACCAGTTAAAAATGGCTCAATCGATGATCGTGTGTTGGAGAGAATCCAAGTCCCATTTTTACCCTTTTTCTCTCCTACCGCAGCCATTGATTCAATAAAATCCGCAGAAAGTCCATCCAATTTGGATTGATCGGTTATCTCTAAAAACTTATCATTTTCATCTGCAAGTTGATGCTGATTGAATTTTGTAAATAATGCAGCAAGTTGCTGATTGATTGCCGCTACCCTTGCCTTATCTTCAGCGTTCAATTTTGCCCCGGCTAATACAAAATTGGTGTAATACTTGTAACATAGGCGTTGCTGTTCCGGTGTTAATTTTTCTTTTTCTGGTGAATTATAAACAGTTTCTATTCTTTTAAATAAATCAGCATTCTGAAATATCGAATCACTGAATCCTGCTATCCTTGGCTCTAAAATTTCTTGAATAGAGTCTAATTCAGGTGACCCCATGCTCGATTGCCATACGTAGTATACCGCCTCTACTCTCTTACGCGTTTGCCCCGACTTCTCTAATGCTTCAAGCGTATTGGCAAAGGTAGGTGCTGCCGTATTATCTGTTATTTTTTTAATTTCTTCACGTAGTTCACGCAATGCTTGCTCTTCTGCAGGAATAAAATGCTCAAGTTTTACTTGATCGAAAGGAGGAACTCCATTGTGTTTATTTTCCCACGGCTTAACTAATGGATTAGTATCGTTTCCTTCACTTATTTTCTGATTGTCATCTTTTCCCGAGTTGCAAGCAGCGGAAAAAAGGCCGATAATCAAGCTCAATTTGATTGAATGCTTGATGAAATTTATTTTTTTCATAGTTCGATTTTTTAAAGTGTGCGAATGTAAATATTTTGTTGATTAATTATCGAATGCAAGTTTGATATCTCTGTCGTGAATGCTTTATTTCTAATAAATGAATTAGCTTCAATTTGTATAAAATGAGGCAATCTTCTGTAAAACAAGATATTAAATAACTAAATGATACAGTAAATCGGGTGTCAGACGGTTGAAAGCATCAGGGGGCATAGGTATTGCTTACAGGATGATGATGATATAGCACGTTTTGGGAATATTACAGGTGAAATTTCGGCAATACAGCTATTTTGGCAATAGCGTTCTTATTTCTATTTGATGGGTTGAAGATGATTGCACACAAAGTAGCTTTAACCCAAATTCCGCATTAGAAAATACGGAATCGCTGAAACAGCTGTAATTCAATCCATTGAATCAATGAATTGAAAACACCTGCTAAGCGGGATTGCCCTCATAAAATCAAGAGTGCGATACATTCGTAACTTCTATTGATTGATTCGGGTTTAATGTGGAAATTGGAAATTGGAAATGTATCATCAATTAGCGCCTGATGTATTTATTATGTATTTGCTTCTACGATGATATTTACTCGAATTATTAACGATGCTTGTCTTGAAATAACAACTATTTGCAACAAAATAACTATCAATTCAACGATATAACTAATTTTGTAAAAAAATACCTCGAGATTATGTTTCATGTTTGTATTTTCACAGATTATAGCCATCAAAAATTCGTGATCACAGGGGGATTGAGCGAAAAAGAAATTAAAGAAAATTTATCAAGAATTATTGCAGAAAAGTATACTAAAAGAGATTTTGGTAAACTTGTAGTTTTTAAATCTTACTTGATGATTTCTGATGGCGAAGCATTTTTAGCAGCGATAAAAAATATGGATAGCAGAGAAATTTTAAGATTCATTGCCTCAGAAAATCCAAGAATGGTTGATTTATCCCATCATTTAGTAAATCAGTAACCAAATTATTACAATATTCTATTAAATTTAATGCTGTAATTTTTAAAAATTATGGTTTTTTGGGTTGTTTTTACTAAAAACTGACTCTTTTACAACAAAATTGAAATTATTTTAAGTGGTTGCATATTCAATTTGGTAAAATTTAATTGTTATTCTATATTTGCGGGCTTAAAAAACAAACAATATAGATTTTCCAACTAGGAAATCCCGAAAAGATAGATAATAACAAATAATTATGCAGAATAAAGGAGCCATCAGATTTTTTGCAATTGCTTTAGCGGTTGTGTGTATTTTTCAGTTGTCGTTTACACTTGTTACCAATAATATCGAGGGTAATGCCAATGATTATGCTACTGAGAGAGTAGCAAAAAATAAGGTTCAGGGATTGAACCAAGATTCGTTGTACGAGGCCTACAACAAGCGTTATATCGACTCAATATCATCGCTGCCGGTTTATAATATTTTATTGAAAAATTACACTTACCGTGAGTGTAAAGAAAAAGAACTCAACTTGGGTTTGGACTTACGTGGTGGTATGAATGTGATACTTGAGGTTTCGGTAGTAGATATTGTTCGTTCAATGAGTAATTTCAGTACTGACAGCACATTCAACAAAGCAATTAACAATGCTTTGAAAGCGCAAGCAAATAGTCAAAAAGATTTTGTAACACTTTTTGATGAAGAATTCAAAAAAGCTGATCCGAAAGCTAAGCTAGCTCCTATCTTTAGCACTTTGGAATTGAAGGATAAAGTGAAGTTTGAAAGCACAAACGAACAAGTTATTGAGGTAATCAGGAAAGAAGCAAATGATGCTGTTGATCGCTCATTCAACATTCTAAGAACACGTATCGACAAGTTTGGTGTAACGCAGCCTAATATTCAAAAATTAGATATCTCAGGTAGAATTTTGATTGAATTACCGGGTGTTAAGGATAAGGAGCGCGTTAGGAAACTACTTCAAGGAACTGCAAATCTCGAATTCTGGGAAACATATGATAACAAGGAGATAGCAGCAAAGTTAATAGATGCAGATAAGAAATTGGCAGTAATACTTGGTTTAGACAAGGGACAAGATTCAACCAAAACAGAGACAACAAATGATTCAACCGCATCAGTAGCTGCAACTGAACCTACAAAAGATACCGCTACAACAAAAGAAGAGGGTTCATTATTGGATGCTGCCAAGAAAGATACTGCAGGTTCAAAAATCGCTTCCAACGACTCTATCAACAAGAAAACGGTAAGCCCGCTTTTCGAGTTGTTGCAACCAATGTTAAACAGAACAAAAGATGGTTATTTCCCATCTGAAGGCCCTGCAATTGGTATAGCTGCAGTAAAGGATACAGGCAAAATCATGTCGTTATTGAAAAAGCCACAGATTAAGGCATTGTTTCCAAGAGATTTAAGAATGCTTTGGACTGTAAAGTCTTACGACAAAGACGGAAAATTTCTTCAACTGATTGCCATACGAGTAAAGTCTCGTGATGGACGTGCCCCACTTGCGGGAAATGTAATTACAGATGCTAGCGGTGATTTCGCCCAAAATAGTTCGAAAGCAGAGGTTAGTATGACAATGAATGCAGAAGGTGCCGAAACTTGGAGAAGGTTGACTAAAGAAAATATTGGAAAAAGTATTGCGATTGTGCTTGATGATTATGTATACTCATTCCCAACTGTCCAAGGAGAAATTGGCGGTGGTCGCTCTTCAATTACAGGTAACTTTGATATAACTGAAGCAAAAGATTTAGCAAATATTCTTAAAGCAGGTAAAATGCCTGCAAGGGCTAAGATTGTGCAGGAGGATGTTGTTGGTCCATCATTAGGTCAGGAAGCAATCAATGCAGGGTTGTTATCTTTCGTTATCGCATTACTTGTGGTGCTCGCATTTATGGCGTTTTACTATAGCAAAGCAGGATGGGTTGCCGATGTTGCCCTATTTGCAAACGTATTCTTTCTCATGGGGGTACTTTCTTCCTTAGGAGCGGTGCTAACTTTGCCGGGTATTGCCGGTATCGTGCTCACCATTGGTCTCTCGGTAGATGCAAACATCCTTATCTTTGAGCGTGTTCGTGAGGAACTTCATGGAGGTTCTTCAATTAAAAGTGCTGTCAAGGAAGGATACAGGAATGCAATGTCCTCAATCATCGACTCAAATGTAACTACACTTATTTTAGGAATCATCCTTTATGTATTCGGAAATGGTCCTATTCAAGGATTTGCTACCACCTTAATTATTGGTATTTTAACATCCCTTTTCTCAGCAATATTTATCACAAGATTAATTTTTGATAATATGTTGGAGAAGAACAAGGAGGTTACTTTCAGTACAAAACTTACCGAAAATGCTTTCAAAAACATCAATATTAATTTCGTAGGTAATCGAAAGAAATACTATTTGATTTCTGCGTCAATTATCATTTTAGGCGTTGTATTCTTTGTAAAAAGTGGCTTAAATTTTGGTGTTGATTTTAAAGGGGGAAGAAGCTATATCGTGAGATTTGAAAAGGATATGACAACAACGGAAGTGCGTGATGCACTCGCTGAAAGCTTTGGTTCTGCTCCGGAGGTAAAAACATTTGGAAAGAGCAATCAGTTGAAAATAACTACTGCCTATAACATTGAGAGCAATGCTGATAATGCTGATGAGGTGGTAGAGAAAAAATTGGAAGAGGGGCTGTCTAAATTAAAAGATGTACCTGCACATAAAATAATGAGCTCACAAAAAGTGGGCGAAAATATCTCTGACGATATCAAGCAATCATCTGTTTGGGCGATACTAATTTCATGCGTACTAATGTTTATGTACATATTCATCAGATTCCAAAGATGGCAGTTCGGCTTGGGTGCAGTTGCCGCACTTGTGCATGATGTGGTCATTGTACTTTCATTTTATGCCATTTTTAATGGAGTGCTTCCATTCTCGCTTGAAATTGACCAACACTTTATTGCTGCAATTCTTACAGTAATGGGTTATTCAATGACCGATACGGTGGTGGTTTTCGACCGTATCAGGGAATACTTAACCGTGAACAGCAAGGTTCAGTTGATTGGAGAGGAAAGAAAACGAGTAATTAACTCCGCGCTTAATTCAACTTTGAGCAGAACCGTAAATACCTCCCTAACCATCTTCTTTGTATTGTTGGCCATATTTATATTTGGAGGTGAAGTAATCAGAGGTTTTGCTTTTGCACTTCTTATAGGTATTGTTATCGGAACTTATTCATCAATATGCATAGCAACGCCTATCGTTATCGATTTTGATAAAAAGGGGAGTAGCGAACCTAACCCTACCAACAAATAAGTTTTAATATTAATCTGTCACATAAGCCCTCAACATTTTGAGGGCTTTTGTGTTTTTTTAGTGAAAAACAAATTTTGGGCACTATATTTGTCATAGGCATTTTAAATTATAAATAATATCATATGAAAAAAGCACTTTCATTTATCGCATTAGGTTTTGCAATAGCAACTATGCAAAGTTGTACACAGGAGGAAACCCCAACCAAATTAGCCATGCAAGGCAATTGGGAATTAGTATCCGCTAAAGATGCAGCCGGTAATGATATTACTTCGCAAATTGCATTTCCAGTAACCGCCATACAGTTAACGGATGATAACGGTATGCTAGGTACACAGGGACCAATGTTTACAAGAATAGTTTATGGCGATAGTAAGTGGATTGAAGTTTCCGGGAAAATAAAGCAGGTATTCGATTACGCCAATTTAAGAATGAACACGGGAGAATTTTTTGTTGGAGAAAATGTACAACCAACCTTTACCGTGGAAGCAAAATTACAGGCCACCGCTGCTGCTGGTGGGGTGCTTTCAGATATCCTACAACTTGTAGGAGTAAATACTAGTTTTTTTCAGCAAGTAATCTATCATAAGTTTACCAATGTAACAGTTACTTTCCCTGACAAGGGAGAAGCTAGCAGAAGTTTTTTCCAAAATTCCAACAACAATAACAACAATAATGGATATAATACCATGGTTTGGGAATTTACGGATAATACCCAAGCATTTTACAATTACAAAGATCAGAATGGTAATAGTATAGTTTGGAACGGTTTTCCTGTGGAAAATTTCAAAAGGGGTACCTACACCTTCAGAAAGTTTACAACAGGTTTAAATGATTTTGTTAAATCACGCCAGTAAAATTCTTGTTTCTTGCTTATTGGTGCTCTTCTTTTAGAAAGTTTGCGATTCGCTTGGCATTCATTAACTGCCAACAAATTGCGAACATTCCTTTCTTTATTAGGAATCACCATAGGTATTTTCTCCATCATTACTGTTTTTACAGTAGTGGATTCCTTGGAATCTAATATTAGGAAATCTGTAGCCTCTCTTGGTGATAACGTTATCTTCGTGCAAAAGTGGCCTTGGGAGTTTGGTGGCGACTACCCCTGGTGGAAATATTTGAATAGGCCGGTTCCCACCATAGAAGAATTACCTGAGATTATAAAAAGGAGCAATTTGGCTGAGACAGGCGCGTTTGTTGCAAGCTCAAACAAAACCGTGAAACACCGCAACAATAGCATCGAAAATGTGGATTTAAAGTGTGTATCCCATAACTATGCTGATGTGAAATCATTTGAGATTATTGTGGGAAGATACTTTACAGAGCAGGAAAGTGCCGGAGGTAGGAATAAAGCAATTGTTGGTTATGCAATTGCTATGAATTTGTTTGGGAACATCAATGGTGTAGGAAAGTCAGTTAATGTAATGGGTAAAAAGTTTGATGTGATTGGAGTGTTTGAAAAGGAAGGCAACAGTGTTATTGGAAACTCAATGGACAATGTGGTATTAATACCCATTAATTATGCAAGAAATATCCTTGATTTACGCAGCGAGAGATTGGACCCAACTATTTATCTAAAAGCAAAACCGGGTGTAACAAATGAAGCACTTAAAGATGAGACTACCGCAATCATGAGGAATGTAAGAAAGTTGAAGCCAATGGCTGAAGTTAATTTTGCGCTGAATGAAACAAGTATGCTTACCAAGGGTTTCGATAGCATTTTTATGGTTATTGGACTTGCCGGTTGGGTAATTGGAGGTTTCTCTATAATTGTTGGTGGGTTTGGTATCGCCAACATCATGTTTGTATCCGTGAAAGAAAGAACATCACTTATTGGAATTCAAAAGTCTTTAGGAGCCCGTAATATTTTTATTCTCACACAATTTCTTACTGAGTCTGTAATACTCAGTTTGCTTGGAGGTATTGTTGGGTTGCTCATTGTTTTTATCGGATTGTTCGCGGTAAATAGCTTCCTTGACTTAGGAATTATGTTAAGCAACTCTAACATTATACTCGCGCTTACAATATCAGTTCTTATTGGTGTTATTTCGGGGTTTATACCAAGTTATACGGCCTCTCAGTTAGATCCTGTCGAGGCTATGAGAAGTTAACATAACGCCTATTCATTTTCAGCAACTTTTCTCTTTATTTTCTTACAGAATATTTTTTTGTTAAGATACCATGTAAGCCAAGCGGTGCCACTGCCTACAAGAGCTCCTGCAATAATATCTGAAGGATAATGAACACCTAAAGATATACGACTGTAGGCAACACCTCCTGCCCATGCAAATGTAGGTATCGTAATATACCATTTAGGATGCAATAGGGTTAGTGAAGTTGCAATTGCAAAAGCACTTGATGTATGTCCGGATGGCATTGAAGGGGTGTTTTCTGTTTTTACCACCTGCAAATCGGGGTAGGTAATATAGGGCCTATCACGGTTTATCGCATATTTGGTAGCTAAGGTAATGCCTACATTGAGTGCCAATCCTGCTGCTATACAGAGGCCGGCATTTATTAAAAAAGTATCTTTTTGAATTAAACCATCAGTGAATACTGCGGAAGGTGTTATAATCATTGCAGGATAAACACTTAAAGAGATTGCCCTATGAAATTTATCTGCATGCTTACTACCGGAGGAATTAATTTTCCTTAACCAATCGATATCTGTGTTTTGAGCCTCTACTTTAAGTGATAACGTCAAAAATACAGTTAGTACTAGAAGCAACCTATGTTGAATTATTTGATTATTCCTCTGCAATTGGTATTTTCTCCTATATTGATTCTATCAGAGGCACTAAGCAAAGCTCTTGATTCTGCAATAAATTTATCGATGATGTCTTTTTTCAATCCAACCATATCAAAACAATAATCTATTTCGCCTTCACGTCCCCAAGGGGCCTTACTAATAGCAATTTTAATATTATTACGAGTTTCATAATCAGCTATAAAACTATCATACTTTTGTCTAATTTGATAGTCGGTTCCTGCTCCTTTACTGATAAAAGAAACGGTAAATCGAAAAACCTTTTTATCTTGACTTGATGTATTTACCATTTTACTTTTTTCACTGTTTTGTGGTATTGAGCTTGTATCCTCATTGCCTTTGTTTTGCTTGTCTGCATTGTTGTTTTGGCTGTGTTCAGCATTTGAATTTTTAACTGAATCTTTATTACTACCACTTGATTGCTTGCCTCCCTTACAATTGAAAGAGAAGAGCGCAATCGAGAGGAATAAAATAAGCAGTAATGGTTTCATAGAGTAGAAATTAAATATTAAATATCTTTTAGTTGAGCACATACATTATTTAAAAATTTGCTTTGCCTTTACTGCGAACAAAAGCCATGATACAATCATGGCGAGGCCGCCTAGAGGCGTTATTGGGCCAAGCCAAGAAAAATTAATATTTGTAATTACTTGCGTGCTGAGCAAATATATACTCAATGAAAACAAGCACATACCGGTAAATGCCAATAAAGCTACATTTTTGATTACTTTATGATTTTCTGAATTGCAAGAAATACCTAAAATCACTAAGAATAAACTTTGAAACATTTGGTATTTAACTCCCTTGTCAAAGGCATCTAGGGATGATTCACTGAGTAAATTTTTCAACTGATGTGCGGCAATGGCACCAAGTATGATGGAGATTGCACCTGAAACAGCTGAAAGCGCAATAAGTTTATGTTTCATTTTTTGGTTAATTATAATTCAACGGCTTACAACTTTATTGCAATCGTGCATAACATTGATTATCTTCTGAAACCGTTGATATACCTATTTAAATCGTCAATTGAAGTTTCAAATGTGAAAGCATCATTCACCATGTAGTAATTACCTATATCAAATGTTCTACCATAAGCGAACTTGGCGAAGTCTAATCTTGTGGCTTCAAAGTCAAAGCAGTGCATCATTTCGGCAACTTGAGAGGATGTCATACAACGTTGACCTAAAACTTGTTTTGCGATATCAAATTTAGTGCTCTCGAAAGACTTACTCATAATGGAGGCCTTAATTCCTGAGAAATCTTGTGGAGTCATAGGGAATGCACATCCTGTTGGGCCGTTGTAACCTGGCATTACATACCCTGGAGCTGGCTCCTGAATGATAACTGTTGTATTTGGTGGAGGTGCGTTAAAGCCTGGAGCAGGTACTACAGGTTGATTGGTAGTTGTGGTGGTGTAAGTAGTGGTTGTTTGTGTGGTAGAGTTTCCAAAGCCGCCTCCATTCAGGTTCATGTTGATACCAAATCCATTAACACCCATATTGATGTTTACGTTATCATTCATCATAGGATCTGTAATGGTGGTTGTGGTTGTTGTCGTGGTTGTACCGGCAGGGTATGGTGTTGCATGATACACAACCACATTTTGGTTAGGTACAACTTGTGGACTTGGGGGTAATTGTGCCAAAGGAGTTATACTAAGTATGCGTACTACCCATTCGCCATTGTTTTTTCTTTTAATATTGAATGTGGTTTCTGCAAAAGCTTCAAGGAAAAGGTTTTTGTCAATTTCTCCAAGTGACTTATCCTCAAAAAGTACTTTCATCTTATAGTTGGGAGCCATTAAATCAGTTAGTTTAACGTTGGTGGCTGGGGTTATATTTTGTATAACGCCATTCAGAACAACTTGAAATCGTTCTCCGTTTTCAGTAAATAAAACAGCATTAGAATTTTGAGCGAAGCCTTGTATTACAG
>JALRAS010000063.1:0-6281 GCA_023262495.1 Bacteroidia bacterium
GAGCACGCAATTTGAATATTGAACAAGGAATGTTGAATTTTTAATCATGAAGTTATCGCGTAGTTTTAATATTAAACAAGGAACAAGGAATGATGAATTTTGAATGATAGAGGTTAGGTAATTTAAATATGCCAACCTGAGCACGCAATTTGAATATTGAACAAGGAACAAGGAATGTTGAACTTTAAATCATGAAGTTTTAAAAAAAGTAATTTTAAAACAAAAACACCGTGGCCAGCGCCATCAAAGTACCCAAAATAATTACCCCAAATTTTTGTAAATTAAACCGATGATTTTCTGATGATTCAAATAAAATGGTTGTTGATATATGTAGGAAAATACCAATTACCACCGCCATAATCTTTTGATAATAACTACTCAAATCAATACTCTGCGCATGATTTAATGAAGCACTCAGCATCATTCCTAACGGAGTCATGATGGCAAAAATACTCAGCAATAAAATACTCTTATATTTACTAATTCCGCTTTGGGTGAGCAAGCTCATTAAAGCCAAGGCAATAGGTATGTTATGTATTACAATACCAAATACCAACATATCTGAAGTGTGCTCATTATGTGTACCACCCACCGGCATGCCCTCAAAAAAGGCATGAATACACAAACTCAACAACATGGTGTAAGGAATAATGCCTTTGCCATGATGATGATGCACATGAATATGCCCGTGCTCAATACCTTCTGAAAAATAATCTAAAATCAATTGCAAGAAAAAGCCCGCCAATAAATAAATACCAATCAAATGCTCGCCCGTGGAATATATTTCGGGAATTAAATGCAACACTGTAATGGCAAATAAATAAGCCCCACTTAACGAAAGCAGTAGTTTTAATTTATTGCTGTTCCAAGGAAATAAAAAAAACAGCATGCCGCTCAGCACTGCCGATCCAAAAATGATTATGGCTTCAAATACATTCATTATGCTTGATTTTGTGCCAACATGATTAGTCTTTCTGAGTGGTTAACATCAAAAGGCGTTAGGTTATAATCACCATAAATAGCGGTTAAACGCAAACCGGCAAGTGTAAAATAAGTTTCAAAGTCATGTGCTTCCAATAACCTTACCTGTTCTTTGTAATGATGCACCACACCCGCATCAATCACATCAATGGCTTTAATTACACATTCATTCACCACGCTCTTATTCCATTCAAAGGTAATGCCCTCAATGACCTTACTTTCTGTGCAATTATCCAATGTTTTAAGCACTTTGTTGGCATTTAAAAAATCAATTACTACTGTGCCTTGCGGTTTCAGGTTAAGCGCAATTGCTTTAATGGTATTTAGTTCATCTCGCTGATTATCGAAATAGCCAAAACTGGTAAACAAATTAAACACATAGTCAAAGTAATTAATGCGAAAAGGAAAACGCATATCGTGCTCAAAAAACTGCAAATTGGGTGCGCTTTTCATCAACGCTTCTGCAATACTATTTTCCGACAAGTCAACACCAATCACATCAAACCCTTTTGAAGCCATAAACTGCGCATGTCTGCCTTTTCCACAGGCCAAATCGAGTATTCTGCTATGGGCGGCAGGTGCAAGTTTGTGCAGTAAATTTTGCATAAATAAATTGGCTTCGTCCTCATCTCTGTGGCTATAAAGCAAGTGATAATAAGGTGAGTTAAACCAATCTTCAAACCATTCCATATCAACAACTAATTGAGTTCCGTTTCAAAAACGCTAAAATTACTAAAGTAATCCAATGTTTGGGGTTTGCTTTCAAATATACCATATATGGCCGATCCGCTACCTGTCATGCTTGCATACAAAGCCCCTAAATTATATAATTCATTTTTAATGTTGCCAATTACCGGAAAGTGGTTTACAATTCCCGCTTCAAAGGCATTCAAAATATTGCCCTTCCACGATGCTATTGGTAATTTAATCATCTCTTCAATGCTCTCTCCAGCAGCATTAGGCACCACACCTGCATAAGCCATAGCTGTGCTCACGTGTATGTTGGGATAAACTATTACCATGTGGTAGCCCTTCAACGATAATTCAACAGGTTCTAATACTTCGCCTTTTTGCAGCGCCAAAGCGGGCTTATTATTGATAAAAAACGAACAGTCGCTGCCTATTTGTTTGGCATAATGATGCATTTCTCCAAACGAAAGGTTGAGTTCATCCAATTCATTCAATGCTTTAATAAAAAAAGCCGCATCGGCCGAGCCACCACCCAAACCTGCACCAATTGGAATTTGCTTGTGCAAATGCACCTTAATGCCGGGCAAAGGGTAATCCTTGTTGATCAACTCATACGCTTTCACACAAATATTTTCATGCGCTTCGCCCGGAATAGCGATACCGCTGCTTACAAAACGAATAGTATTTTCAGTAGCAGGCTCTATTCTTGTAATCTCCATGATGTCGCGCACCGCAATTGGGTAAAAAACACTTTCTATGTTATGGTAACCATCCGCGCGCTTATTCAGAATACGTAAGCCAATATTTATTTTGCAGTTGGGGTAAACAATCATTTTCGGCACAAATTAGCAGCGGTTAATAAATAAAAAAATCTTTCCCTTTAGAGGAAAGATTTTACAAAAACTTTGCGTGTTCAATTATGCTTCAGCAGGAATATTTACAGGTAACACAGATACAAATGAACGATCATCTTTTCTGCGTTTAAACTGCACAATACCATCTGTTAATGCAAATAAAGTATGGTCTTTACCAATGCCTACGTTTGCACCCGGGTTATGCTTAGTACCACGTTGGCGAACAATAATGTTACCGGCTAAAGCAGCCTGACCACCGTAAATTTTAACACCTAATCTTTTGCTATGACTTTCGCGACCGTTCTTCGAACTACCCGCACCTTTTTTATGAGCCATTGTTTATTTTTTTTAAATTAATTACTGATTTAACGTGTATTAAGCTTTAATACTTTCTACCAACAATTGAGTTAATTGCTGACGGTGACCATTTGATTTTTGATAACCTTTTCTGCGTTTTTTCTTAAATACGATTACTTTATCGTCTTTTAAGTGCTGAATAATTTTGGCGGAAACTTTTGCTCCGCTGATAACTGGGGCGCCAACATTAACTTTGCCATCGTTGTCAATTAAAAGCACCTTGTCAAAATCAACTTTTGAATCAACGGCACCTTCCAAACGATGTACGTAAAGCTTTTGGTCTTTTTGCACTTTAAACTGCTGCCCTGCTATTTCTACAATTGCGTACATTTTATTTATTTTTTAGTTAAACGGGCTGCGAAAGTACACAATTTTTCTTCTTCTACAAAAAAATGTCTTAAATATTAAAAAAAAACCACCAAATTTAATCCCCAAACAACACAATATCAAGTATGTAACCCAAATTTTATGGGCAATCCCTTTTGCTTTTCAAAAAATGAAAAATCAAAAGGGCCGGGCCATCCGCGCTACACGGTAGCTTGCTCCTGTCCCTATTGCGTGCCACTTGTTTAATTTTGAATTGTGAATGGTGAATTGTGAATGGTGAATGGTGAATTGTGAATGGTGAATTTTGAATTGTGAATTTTGAATTGTGAATTGTGAATGGTGAATTGACTCCTATCAACATTGTCATTCATGATTTAAAATTCCTTGTTCCTTGTTCATTATTCTCTGCGCCTTCTTTGTTTCTTTCGCTTTAAAAAGTCCGAGAATCTGTGTCAGCTCAATTTGAAAATGGATGCCTTCGCGCCCTCCTAATGGTGAATTTTTAATTGTGAATGGAGAATGGTGAATGCCCCCGCCCCCTTTTTTATGTGCCAATTTGCAATTGCCAAAAATATTTTTTATCTATGCAAAACCATTACTCATCTGCACGATGCATTGTATCGTCTTGTTTATTGGTTTAACCGCTAACTGAAAATAAACAATCTTAAAATGGCAATAGCGAGGCAACATAGCTTGGTAAATTAGTTCGGAAACTACGCTTAGATGGGGTGAAACATGCTAAATAGTCTCCTGTTTTTTATGAAATATATCTATATTATATTCTTCTTATTTTTAACTATAAGCACAAAAGCACAATATAATTTTGTGCCGAATGGCAGTTTTGAAATGGTGGACAGTTGTTACATAAATTGCAACGGTATAGGAACCTCAAATCCTTGTTGGGGACCCAATGGGGGCTTGCCTTCACCTAGATACGCCCCACCATGGTACGACCCTTTATATGCAACATGTAGTTCGAGTGCCGATTATTTTAGACCCGACATTGGCAATTGCTTTGGTTCTTCAGTTCAAGAATTAAATACACCCAACAACGTTTTTGGGATTCAACATCCTCACTCCGGCATAGCATATATGGGTTTAAGTAACTATTCTGATACTAATTTTTTATTTTCTGAGCCTTGGTATGAATACATAGATGCACCATTATTAAAACCTTTGGAAGCAGGTAAAAAATATTGTGGCCGTTTGTTTGCTTCTCCGGCTGATTACAGAAGTGCAATTTGTAGTAATGTGGGCATGAGTTTAAGCACTGCCAAATACGATTTAAATGATACTATTGGCAACACTTTTACCCAAATAAGAGCGATTCCACAAATCAACAATTATCCCCCCAATAATTTATTTTTTGATATCAGTTTATGGTACCAAGTAATGGGAAGTTTTATTGCTGATGGAACAGAAAAACATATTACCATTGGTAATTTTACAACTTATCCAAACACGGCCTTTTTTACAAATAACAATGACACTATTGTTCACCCTCAGAATGGACCTGTTGCTTATTTATTCATTGATGATGTGGAGTTAATAGCGTTTACTGCTTTGGACTCAAAAGACACTTCTATTTGCCCTCAGCATAATTTCCCACAACAACTAAATGCACATGTTGGTTTTGATAGTTACTTGTGGAGCACAGGAGATACAACAAGCAGTATTTCAATAAACGCACCCGGTCAATATTGGGTTACTGCTACAAATTGGTGTGGCACAGTTACAGATACCATTCAAGTAAATGTGTTTAATCCTTTTGGTTTAGACCAAATGCTTGGTGCCGATAAAACATTATGCGATTATCAATTCCCACAACGCCTGCGGCCTTTGCCACAATATGAAAATACTTTTACCAATTACCTATGGAGCACAGGTAGCGATACCAGTTTTACAGATGTACTTTTGCCTGGTATTTATATGCTTACTGCTGAGCATTTATGTGGTTTTGTTACTGATACCATAACTTTAACTTTAGCACCCAACCCACAAGTAAATTTAGGAAATGATACCACCTTGTGTATTGGCCAACAAATTACTTTAAACGCAGGCAATCATAACTCCTACACTTGGAACAACCAAAGCATTACACCAAGCATTACCGTTAACCAAACAGGCAATTACAGCGTTACAGTGAGCAACGCGCTTAATTGCATAGCTAACGATAATATTCAAGTCAATTTTGTACAAGAAATAGCTCAACTCTTGCCTAATGATACATCGCTTTTTGTGAGCACCTTTCCATTCATTATCAATCTTTCCAATCAATATACAAATTACCAAAGTAATAGTCAATTCACAATTTACAATTCACAATTTACAATTAATGCTGAAGGCGCTTATTCCCTTACAGCTATTGATAAAAACGGATGCATTGTAAGTGATAGTATCAACATTAAGTTAAAAACCTTTGAACTCATCATACCAAGCATCATCACTAAAAATCAAAACTTGATCATTAATAATTTACCCGCCAACAGCAGCTTGAAAGTGTTTGATGCCTTAGGGCAAATAATCTATCAAAGCAGCAATTACCAAAATAATTTTATGCCTTTAATGGCTCATGCGATGTACTTGTTGGAGTTGGAGTATGTTGTAGATAATCAAAGTGAAAAATATAAAGGGAAATTGTTGGTGGTGGAATGAAAACAATGTGTCAATTTTGATTAGCTGATGAGTTGATTAGCTGATTAGCTGATGCCCCCCCTTTTTTAATGTGCCAATTGAGCAATGTGCCAATGTGCCAATGTGATTTGCTGATGTGATGATGTGCTGATGAAACAATTTGAAAATTTGAAAATGAGCTAATTTGAAAATGGTTGTATTTTACTTTGCGAACGCTGCGCCTGCATTTAATTGTGAATTGTGAATGCCCTGCGCTCACTCTCGCTCGCGTCCCGCGAGGGAGTATACCTTTAGGCCTCCGGCCTTTTAGTTACACCTCCTTTATTCAATGTTCCAATGTGTGGATGATTTCCACGTGGTGTTTTTTAAGAACGTCATCACCAGACAGCCGAAGCGCTTTTAAGGTGGAGAAAAATGATATGCTGTTGAAGTGATCTG
>JALRAS010000063.1:6291-14830 GCA_023262495.1 Bacteroidia bacterium
GAACATTTGCAATAGGGACAGCAGCAAGCTACCGTGTAGCGCGAATGGCCCGGCCTGAGCAGCGCGAAGGATTGCCCCCTTTGTTAATCTTCCAAATGAGCAATGTGCCAATTTAATGACTGATGGGATAAGGATGAATTAGCTGTTTTCTTGGCACCTGCTTTACAGATAAAAATCTGCGAAGCCGCGGCAAAATCAATAAAGAAAATACGATATTGTGATAATATGCCTGCGTGTTGAAGGAGTTAGCTCAATCATTCTTTGAGCACTGTGAAATTTCTTTACCAAGTTTACTCAAAAAAAATGTGCCTTTGGCTTAGGAAGTGACTAAATCTAAAAAAACAAAAAGAGCCGTGGCGCGGCTCTCTTCTTTGGATTAATTAAAACAAAATTTTAACAGGCTTTATGCCGCATTTTGTTTCAGGGAACAATAACCACACTCAATCAATTGAAGGTGGCGTTTCAATGCTTCTTCCCAAGAAGCATAATACTCTTTAATTACATGCTTGCTCTTTAAATTTCCACCGGGATAATAAATTACTACAAATGGCTTATATTCATTTTCAGAACTTAAATGGGAAATAAAACCTGTGCTCACTTTATCATTCATACAAGCCACATTTTCTAACCCTGTGTTGTAATTGTTCCAATTGTATTTGAGCCAGTTTTTATAGGCTTGCTCATCTACTTTCTGAATCCCATTTTGATTGTAAATAATAAAATTGTTTTTTGCTTCCATAGTAAATTGATTATAATTTAGTCAAATATGACCTCCACCAATAAATAAAATATAATCAATATCTGCAACTTTATTTTTAATTTTAACAAAACAAAAAATCGCTAAAAAAAAGTTTTCAATACAACCGGCTGTTAATCAATAATTTTTAATTTTGCTAACCTAATTAAATGTGTCATTTTTAAGTTAGAGTTGTTAAAACAAGTTGCCGCCTTCAATTTTATGAAAATTATACCTGCTTCAATTAAACTTCAGCGCGGAACGTTTTTTATTTGCCTAATGTTGGTGGCATCAAGCTCCTTTTTTGCCTTCCCCAAATCTAATAAAGAGATTACAGAAGCCGAGCTCGGTCAACTACTTTTTAACGACAAAATACTCTCGGGCAAGCAAACTATCAGCTGTGCTTCTTGCCACAAACCTGAATATGCTTTTAGCGATACTGTTGCCTTCAGTAAAGGCGATTTGGGAAAGCTTGGTAAACGAAATGCCCCTTCGCTCACCAATTTGTCGGAACGCGACTTCTTTTTCTTCGATGGTCGGGTGGCTACTTTGGAAGAGCAGGTGCCTGTTCCCATTACTGACGCCTTAGAGATGAACTTGCCTATGCACAAAGCTGTTGAAAGGTTAAATGCCAGTACCAAATATGTGTCACTTTTTCAAAAAGTATATGGGCAGGCACCAAGTGCCGAACTGCTTAGCAAGGCCATAGCTGCTTTCGAAAGAACCTTAGAGACCTCTAACTCTGCCTGGGATCGATATGCCAAAGGTGATAAAAAGGCAGTTTCTTCTGCTGTGCTTAGGGGAAGAAAAATATTCAATACCAAAGGAAAATGTTTCGATTGTCATTCAGGCGTTGATTTTACAAATGATGATTTCAGAAACATTGGGTTATATAATGGCAATGATTTCAATGACAAAGGCAGGGCCGATTTCACGCAAAAAAATGAGGATGTAGGAAAGTTTAAAGTGCCCGGATTGAGGAATGTAGCTGTAACTGCCCCATACATGCATAATGGTATGTTTGCATCTATTAGAGAAGTGCTCGAATATTATAACAACCCAACAGCTTTTGTGGGTGGCAGTATCAATACAGATAGCCTGCTAGTGAAACCTCTCAACCTATCGAAACAGGAAATTGATGACCTTGAAGCGTTTCTAAATTCGCTTACCGATAGCAGGTTTATTAAGGAGTAGTGGTTGCTGCTCGGATTGACTGTCTATTTTTTTGCGACTTCATACCATTTACATTTCTTAAAATCATCCATTCTAAAGGGTTATTTTTTTTGCAAGCTAAACTTTTCAACATAAATTCCTAAAATGTTAAAAAAAACATCGAAAAGGGCAAAAAATGACCATAAAAGTAAGCAGGTAGATAACGCAAAAATGTTATCTTTGTGCTCCGTTAAAAAAACTATGTAAAATTAGTATCAATTTAAGCATCATTTATTTTAATACCATTACAATTATTAATACTCAAATAACAATCAGATAACATGTCAGAAGAGGTAAAGGAAGTATCAAAAACAGATTATTCGGCAGATAGTATTCAAGTGCTCGAAGGATTAGAAGCAGTGCGTAAGCGCCCCTCCATGTACATTGGTGATACAGGTTTTAAAGGACTTCATCACCTGGTGTATGAGGTTGTTGACAACTCAATTGATGAGGCGCTTGCCGGACATTGCAATAATATTGATGTAAAAATAAACGAGGATAACAGCATTACCGTGCGTGATAACGGTCGTGGTATCCCAACCGATTTTCATGCTAAAGAAAAGAAGTCGGCACTTGAAGTAGTAATGACAGTGCTGCATGCCGGTGGTAAGTTTGATAAAGATAGCTACAAGGTATCTGGCGGTTTGCATGGAGTAGGGGTAAGTTGCGTGAATGCACTCTCTACTGATTTAAAAGTAACTGTTTGGCGCAATGGCAAAATTTTTAGACAAGAGTATCAAATAGGAAAGCCAGTTTATGATGTGAAAGAAATTGGGACAACCGATGACCGCGGTACAGAGGTTCATTTTAAACCCGATGGCTCAATTTTCTCAATTACCGAATACAGTTTTGATACGCTTTCATCGCGCTTGCGCGAACTTGCGTTTCTTAATAAAGGCATCAGACTTACCATTACCGATTTAAGAGATAAAGATGAAAACGGGATTGCCAAATCGCTCAGCTTTTTTAGCGAGGGCGGCTTGTTAGAGTTTGTACAGTATTTAGATGCTACGCGCGAAAAACTTATTGAAGCGCCTATGTACATGGAAGGTGAAAAACAAGGAATACCAGTTGAGGTAGCTATGTTATATAACAATTCCTACTCTGAGAATATTCACTCTTATGTAAACAATATCAACACACACGAGGGAGGTACACATCTTGCGGGTTTTAGAAGAGGTTTAACGCGCACACTAAAAGCTTATGCCGAAAAAAGCGGTATGTTGGCCAAAGTAAAATTTGAAATTGCAGGAGATGATTTTCGTGAGGGACTTACAGCGGTAATTTCTGTAAAAGTGCAGGAGCCACAGTTTGAGGGGCAAACCAAAACCAAATTAGGTAACAATGAGGTCATGGGTGCGGTTGATCAGGCGGTGAGCGAAATGCTGAGCAACTACTTGGAAGAAAACCCCAAGCAGGCACGAATGATTGTAGACAAGGTTATTTTGGCTGCAACCGCTCGACATGCAGCCCGCAAAGCCCGCGAAATGGTGCAACGTAAAAATGTACTTACAGGTACCGGCTTACCCGGTAAACTGAGCGATTGCTCCGAGACGGATCCAAGCATGTGTGAGTTGTATCTCGTTGAGGGTGACTCGGCAGGTGGTACAGCCAAACAAGGTCGTAACCGTGCCTTTCAAGCGATATTGCCTTTAAGAGGTAAAATCCTAAATGTTGAAAAGGCGATTATGTACAAGATTTTTGAAAACGAGGAAATCAAAAATATGTTTACTGCCATGGGTGTAAGCATAGGTACTGAGGAAGACAGCAAGCAACTCGATATTTCAAAATTGCGTTACCACAAAATCATCATCATGACCGATGCCGATATTGATGGAAGTCATATTACCACACTTATTCTTACTTTCTTCTTCCGTTACATGAAAGAGTTGATTGAGCAAGGATATATTTACATTGCAACACCACCGCTATACCTCGTTAAAAAGGGTAAAATGGAACGCTACTGCTGGACTGAAGATGATCGTTTGGCAGCTGTGAAAGAACTGGGAGGTGACAAAGAATCAGGCGTAAACATACAGCGCTATAAAGGTTTGGGAGAGATGAATGCGGAGCAGTTGTGGTCAACCACTATGAACCCCGAATACAGAACGCTGCGTCAGGTTACAATTGAAAGTGCAGCTGAATCAGATCGTATT
Organism: Bacteroidia bacterium; assembly: GCA_023262495.1. GTDB lineage: Bacteria > Bacteroidota > Bacteroidia > UBA4408 > UBA4408 > CAIKXD01. The sequence goes on from JALRAS010000063.1 coordinate 10,396, forward strand.
TTTAGTATGCTCATGGGCGATGAGGTACCACCGCGCAGAGAGTTTATTGAAGCCAATGCCAAGTATGCCAAAATTGATGCTTAACAATCAAATGCTAAACTATGAAAAATAAAATATTCACTTTATTATTGCTCATTGCTGTTGCTTTTTCAGTGAACAGTGCAAGGGCTCAAGATAACAAAGCGCAAGAAGAAATAACAATGAAGGTGGGCAACTATGATGTGCGTTACAGCATGAAAGGCCGCACTATTACCAATAAACCGCGCGTTGATATCATGACTGAAGAACATGGTACCGTTGTGGTAGATGTGACAATCGATAAATACGGCCATGTAATTTCTGCTGTACCGGGTGCTAAGGGAACTACTACCGAAAGTAAGTATTTGATGACTAAAGCCAAGCAATGTGCTGAAACAGCTTTGTACGATACTAAACCAACCTATCCATTAAAAACGCAAGGAACATTTACGATTACGTTTTAACGGTTTACCTTCAGATTTGCTGATGAGCGGACGCATCGCTACCTTGATGGTGAATGGTGAATGGTGAATTGTGAATTGTGAATGCCCCCGCCCCCTTTAATGGTGAATAGTGAATGCCCTTCGCTTTCCTTTACCTGTTACAAATTAGTTCATGATTTTCTGGTGTAATTGTATATCTTTACTATTCAACACATAACCACAAAAAATTTGATTCCGCCCAAACCAAACTATCAGCGCATGCTGACATTGATTGATGAGGTTTTTGCTACAAGAAATGATCATGATCAAATACAGGTAACATCTCAAGATGTGAAAAAGTTGCAGCAGATACATCCTCAATGCTTGAATGAAGTGAGTGATGAAAATGGTCCGCTCATTTGGCTGCTTGTGATACCTACAACTGCCGAACTCATGCATCGCTTTCTTGCCAATCAGATTTCGGAGAAACAATTACTGAACAATACCCCTACAGGAGTTTCTTACAATGCACTTTATTTATGTTCGGTAACAACCTTGCCTGAGGCCTCGGGTAAAGGAAAAACATTTCAACTATGCATGCAAAATATTACCGAGATAAGAAAAACAAACCCGCTCGAATTTTTGTTTGTGTGGGCTTTCACCAAAGCAGGAGAGGCACTTGCTAAAAAAATAGCGCATGCCTCTCATTTAAAACTGTTGATTAAATAGTTATCTCAACATTTATCTGTCCAATCAAGAATCAATTATTTATTTTTCCAACTTGGTTTTCTACCCGGTGTGTAAGGGGCATTGTTTTGTTCCAATATTACCTCTGCTTTTACGATATCTTCATCTACTTCGGTCAATAATTTCATTACCTCGTTAAATTGTTCCGAAGCAATTTCAAAGCTTTTCACAAAGGTTTGTGTTGGCGCAGCGCTCACTCCCCACAGCGTATATTCAATGCTTCCAATGCGTCCATTAATCGATGGCTTGGTCTCAAACTCGCGTCTTGATAATGTGGCATCTCCATTTAACATGGTGTTGATGTTGGTCAGCTTTTGATCAATCACTAATAGTTGCGCAGGCAATTGTTCGAGTTTTTGCGGTGCCTCAATTACCGCTGCTTTCATAAATTTCAACTTCCCGGCAAGTTCATCGCGATAGCTGTTGGCCGCCCCTGCTAATCTTCGCAAATCGCTTACTTTCTTGCAGAACTCTGTGAGCAGCTTCTTTTCTGAAAGCGCCAAAGCATCACCGTATAGCAGTTTTGTTTGAAACGAAACAGGCGCTACCAACTCAGTAATAGTGCCATCTTCAAACTTACTGAGGGATACCTTGTAAGTGCCCGGCATGGCTAGATATCCGTTTTCTAGGCCATCATAAGGATTGGAAGGATCGGGGCTATGAAAGTTAATTGGTCCGGGTGAAGCATAACGTAAATCCCAAACTAATCTGTTTAAACCTTTCTTTGCAGGTGCTTTTAACTTGCGCACAATTGCATTGTTTTCATCGGTAATTGTAAACAAAAGATAGGGCTCAGCTTGCGCATCTTCTAATCTAAGACTATCTATGCTTGGATAAAATACAGGTAAACCTTTTTTGATTCTTTCTTTTTCGGCAGCTTGTCTTTTTTCTTTAATGGTTTTAATATCTTCTTTTAGGTAATATGTAAATACTGCTCCTACCGTTGGATTAGGCGTAGCGAAGAAACTTTCACCTTGGAAACCTTTCAGCGGCCCGCCCCATTTGCGCCATTCGTTATACATAAGGGCATCTTTTACCGGCAGTATTAAAGCTGATTTTTGTAGCGCATCATTATTTAAATTTCTGAGCGGACTGTAATCATCAAGAATATAAAATCCTCTACCAAAGGTAGCGAGCACAAGGTCGTTTTCTCTTTTTTGTATGGCAATATCTCTTATGGCAACGTTTGGTAAACCGCCTTTTAATTGAATCCATCTCACACCGCCATCAATACTAAAATACAATCCAAACTCAGTTCCGGCAAACAGTAAATTAGCATTCACATGATCTTCTTCAATGGTGTAAACACTCCCTCTTGCGGGTAAATCTCCTTGCTTTGGGAGCCATGTTTTGCCACCATCGGTACTCTTAAATAAATAGGGTTTAAAATCGCCATAACGGTGATGATTAAACGCAGCATAAAAAACATTTTTATCATGCTTAGAAGCAATGATTTGATTTACGTATGTATTAGTTGGTACTCCTGGAATTTGATCAACCTTGGTCCATGTTTTACCACCATCTTTGGTAAAGTGTATCAATCCATCATCGGTGCCAACTACCAAATGATTCTCATCAAAATAGCTTTCAGCAATGCTCACCAATTGACCATAAAAATCGGTTGATTGATTTTTTGCTACTGCATCCACACTCCAAACCTTGCCCATCATTGGTAGTTTATTTCTGTCTATTTGTCTTGATAAATCATCGCTGATACAGGTCCACGAATTTCCTCTATCATCACTTTTAAATAATTTATTGGCTCCAAAATATATGCGCTTGGCCTTGTGTGTAGATACAATGAGAGGGCTGTCCCAATTCCAGCGAAGTGCTTTGTCATTGGCTCCTTCAATAGGTTTAATATCCATCAATTCGCCTGTTTTTTTATCAAAGCGACCAAGTCCACCGTACTGCGATTGACAGTAAACAATGTTGGGATCATCGGGGTCAACCTGCGATTCAAAACCATCGCCTTCTTGTGTAAAAAACCAATCTGCGTTGGTTATACCATTGGCATTGATTGTACGCGAAGGGCCACCGAGTGAGTTGTTATCTTGTGTTCCCCCATAAACGTTATAAAAGGGCGTGGCATTATCAACAGCTACCTTATAAAATTGTGTCACGGGCAAATTGGCTTTAAATTCCCAATTGGCGCCATAGTCATATGTTTCATATATTCCGCCATCGCAGCCGGCAATCAAATGCTCGGTATCGTTTGGATCAATCCATAAAGCGTGGTTATCAACATGTTTATATTTTTCCCCAATTTTATTAAAAGTTTTTCCGCCATCGTTTGACACCATGATCCAGAAATCGACATAAAATACTTTGTTGACATCCTTAGGGTCACAAAATATTTCACCATAGTAATTTCCTGCAGTGTAGTTGTCGCTCATTTTTGTCCAACTTGCCCCACGATCGGTGCTCCTAAATACACCTCCTGTTCTACCTGAAGCTTCAATGATTGCATAAATAAAGTCGGGATTAACAGGTGAAATGCTTATTCCAATTCTTCCTTTATCGCCACCCGGCAAACCATTCGATAATGTATCCCAAGTTACTCCTCCATCAGTACTTCTATATAAATTTGATTCGGGACCTCCGCTGATAAAAGAGTATCCTTGTCGGCTTCTTTGATGAGCACTTGCATATAAAATATTGCTATATCTGGGATCAATATGAATTTCATTGAAGCCGGTGTATTCACTTACATTTAAAATTTTCTTCCATGTTTTTCCGCCATCTATTGTTTTGTAAATGCCTCTATCGCCACCTGCGCTCCAAAGCGGACCATAAGCAGCCACATATACTACATCAGAATTTTTGGGATCAACTTTTATCATACCAATATGTTCAGATAATTTTAATCCCATATTTTTCCATGATTTACCTCCATCAGTAGATTTATAAATTCCATCTCCGTATGAAGCGCTTCTTTGGTTGTTGTTTTCGCCCGAGCCAACCCAAATTACATTGCTATTGTTGGGGTCATAGGTTACACATCCTATCGAAAAAGAACCTTCGTTTTCAAAAACAGGATCGTATGTTATACCACCATTGACAGTTTTCCATACACCACCGGCTGCAGCAGCCACAAAATATTCTTTTGGATTGTTTGGATTAACTGCAAAGTCAATTACGCGGCCTGAAGTAAGCGCAGGGCCAATACTTCTGAATTTTAACCCGTTGAATGTTTCTGATTTGAGCAAACTGTTTTTTGCATCAGCAGTGTTGCCTTTGTTTTGTGC
>JALRAS010000064.1 GCA_023262495.1 Bacteroidia bacterium
TACATTTTATGAGTAATAAGCATAATTTTACTCATTATTGCTAATATTGCCACTTTAAATAAAATCTCTGTTTGTCTTCATCATTGAGCCAATCCAATACTGTGAATTATTCCACCCAAATAACAGCGTTAAAAAATACCTTCATGGTTTTGCTTTGCTTCTCATTACCAATGCCAAGGCAAGTGTCAACCATCATGATTGCCTTGGTAATGCTGCTTTGGGTGTTGGAAGGAAACTATACTAAACGCCTACAGATGCTAAAAAACAGATACTTTTTTATCAGTATAGCTTTGTACGTTTTATATGGCATTGGTTTGATCTACACCGAAAATTTTAAGGCGGGCAAGTTTGAGATGGAGCAAAAACTATCTATGCTTGTTTTTCCCTTGCTGTTTTTTACAACTCATATTGATCAAATTTCAGTAAAAAAAATGCTGCGAGGTTTTGTTTTGGGGTGTGCCCTGGCCGCCCTAATTTGTTTGATTAACGCCAGCTACAATTTTTATTTAACCGGAGAGAAAGAGGTTTTTCTTTACGCAAAACTGTCGCTTTTTATGCATGTGTCATACTTTGCCATGTACTTATGTTTTGCAGTTGTAATTTTGCTTTTTAATGATCAGATTGTAGTAGGCAGATTCATGCAGATGTTGCTTTTGCTATTTTTCGGTGTTACAACTATACTGCTATCCAGCAAAAGCGGTGTAATTTCTTTAGCGTTGATTTTTGTGATCAAAATAATTCATGATGTAGTTGTAAATAAGCAATACTATAAAGCCACAATTGCCACTCTTTTGGTACTTTTTACCGCTTCAATGAGTTACATTTTCTTTCCAAAAACTTTCGATAGGTTTAAGGAAATGAAATTATCTATTACCGGAAATAGCAAAGAGCTAGATTCTACCACGGGTCGCGTACATGTATGGCAACATGCGTTAAGTATTATAGCCGAGCACCCAATTGCTGGCGTAGGTACAGGCGATGTGAAGGATGAACTGAAAAAAAGGTACAAAGCTCATAATGAGCAATTGCTGATTGAAAAGGAGCTCAATGCTCACAATCAATTTCTGCAAACGGGTATTGCCTTGGGTATTCCGGGAGCAATTGTTTTATTGGGTTTATTGCTTGTGGTAGCTTTTCAAACCATAAGGCACGAATTATTGGTGGGTAGCTTGTTGTTGTTGCTTACGTTCATCAATTTTTTATTCGAATCAATGCTCGAAACGCAATCAGGGGTGGTATTTATCTTCTTTTTTATGATGTTGTTTTTTTCAATAGCTGTTAGAAAGCCTAATCAAAATACTACTTTTATACCCTAATGAAGCGCGTCTCCATCAGCATTCCTTGTCGCAATGAAGAAAAATACATTGGTAGATGTTTACAGTCAATTGTTGATTGCAGCTATCCAAAAGCGCTCCTGAAGGTGTATGTTTGCGATGGCCTAAGTGACGATCAAACTCCTGCAATAATCAATGATTTTGCAGCGCGTTACTCGTTTATTCATTATTTGGTTAATAAAAAAAAAACAACCCCGTTTGCACTCAATTTAGGACTCAAAGCAGATCAATCGGATATTAAAATCATTTTGGGAGCACATGCCGAGATTTACCCCGATTACATTGAAAAATGTATAGAAGCTTTTAGCTTTGATCCTATGCTTGCCTGCGTGGGAGGTATTTTAGAAAATGTATATGAAAATGAAACTGCCGAGGTGATTGGCAAGGCTATGTCAACTGGCTTTGGTGTTGGCAATGCACATTTTAGAACAGGCAGCAGCGATGGGTTTGTGGATACTGTTGCATTTGGGGCCTATAAAAGTGAGGTCTTTGAAAAAATCGGTTATTTCGATGAAGAATTGATTAGAAATCAAGACGATGAATTCAATTTTAGGGTAATTAAAAACGGATTTAAAATATACTTGTCTCATCAAATTCGATCGAGATACTATGTAAGATCATCTTACAACAAGCTTTTCAAACAATATTACCAATACGGGTATTGGAAGGTTTATGTGAACAAGAAACATCACACCATTACTACCTTTAGGCAGTTGGTGCCCCTGTTTTTTGTGTCATTTTTAATAGGAGGAGCTTTCCTTTCCTGCCTTTTTCCTATGCTAGGTTATGGATATGTGGCAATTTTAGGGCTATACGTAACAGCAGCAATACTAAGCGCCAGCAAACAAAGCAAAAAGTTTATGGTGGTTGCAAACATAGTAAAAAGCTTCTTTATCCTGCATTTTTCCTATGGCATAGGGTATCTTACAGGAATTAAAGACTTTTTCATCTTGCAAAAATCAATTAAAAAAGAAGAACATTTAAGTAGATAATATGAACCCAATGATTGACTTAAGGAGCGACACGGTAACCAGGCCCTCCAAAGAAATGTACGAAAGTATGATGCATGCCCCCTTAGGCGATGATGTTTTTGCCGAAGATCCAACCATAAATGAGTTGCAGCAGTATGCAGCAGATATGTTTGGTATGGAGGCAGCACTATTTTGTCCTTCGGGCACAATGACCAACCAAATTGCCATTAAGGTACACACCCAACCCGGTGATGAGTTGATTTGCGATGCCTATTCGCACATCTACAATTACGAAGGTGGTGGAATTGCCTTTAACTCGGGCGTACAAGCAAAACTGCTCAAAGGAGATAGAGGGCGATTAAAGGCAGCACAGATTGAGGAAGCCATTAATCCAAACTTCGATTGGCTTACCAAAACTTCCCTTGTATGTGTAGAAAATACTGTAAATAGAGCGGGAGGTAGCATTTATGAAATTAATGATATTCAACAAATTAAAGATGTTTGCTTGAAGCATAATTTAAGTTTGCATTTAGATGGTGCCCGCTTGTTTAATGCCTTGGTGGCTAAGGGGCAATCTCCCGCTGAATTTGGTGAATTATTTCATTCCATTTCAATTTGCTTATCAAAGGGATTGGGTGCCCCGGCAGGTTCTTTATTACTTGGAACTAAACCATTTATTAGCAAGGCCAGAAGGGTAAGGAAGGTATTTGGAGGAGGAATGCGTCAGGCGGGAATTTTGGCGGCTGCTGGTCTGTATGCCTTAAAGAACAACGTATCAAGATTGCAGGAGGACCACAAGAACGCTACCATGATTGAGGCAGCGCTTAAAAGTTTGTCATACGTGAAGTTAATCATGCCTGTAGAAAGCAATATTATCATTTTTGACTTGGATGAACGCATTAAAGTAGATGTATTTGTGCAGCAACTTAGACAAAACCAAATACTTTGCACCGGGTTTGGCAGTCAATCAATTCGAATGGTTACACACTTAGATGCCGACCATCATGATTGTGCCAAAGTTTGCGAAGTGCTAACTAACAGTAGGTTTTGATTATTTTAACGGCATCTATTGTTTTTAATTATGATGATGGCTTCATCATTACCCATTTTTTTCGATTTATACCAATCCTTACAAGCCCCGTCCATGTCGCCCATACTTTTCTTTACAAAACCCCTATTATTGTAAGCTTCCTGATTCTTGGGATCTAACTCGAGTACCTTGTTGAAATCTGCAAGGGCCTCGTCAGAATGACCTAACTTGAGGTGTGCGCTCCCACGACTTTGGTAGGAAAAAATAACCTCCGGTTGTGCATCAATGGTGACACTGTAGTCCAAAATTGCCTTGTCGTATTGATCGGTTAACCCATAACAAAAAGCCCTTTTTAGGTAGGCGTTTAGCAGTTTCGGGTCGGCAGCAATGGCTTTCGAAAATTCTTCAATAGCACCAGCGTAATCGCCTTGCCTAATTTTTGTTTCACCTGCCTTGTAATTTTGTTCCGCTGTTTGGGCATTGGCTAGCGAATTAAACAAAGAAAAAACAAGCAGTACGACTAGAATTTTATTTAAAAATCTCATTTTTGAATAATGTTTATGGTGAAGTTGTATTTTCTTTCTTACATTCGCACACTTTTATAAAAAAAACACAAAAAGTGGAACAAATATTGCAACATCTACGTAAAGAGTGGCCAAAGGTTAATAAATTTTCAAAACTTTCTTGACATATTCCTGCAATTTATTCTGTGTTATGCGGAAATTTTTGTTATTACTAACTTTAGCCGCTGTGTTTACCACAGTGCGTGCCCAAGAGCCATTTAAGATTTATGGTAAATATATCGTAAACGGTGGTTCCACCGCTGGAGCTAATATTACCATTGAAAAAAATGGAGTAAGGGTAAAGGTTGTTGAGGCCGAGAAATCCAAATTTGAATTCCCGCTCGAATATGACTGTGAATATATTTTCAGCTTCAGCAAAGATGGCTATGTAACCAAGAAGATTCAGGTTTCAACCAAAGTACCCAAGGAGAAACAGTCATTAGAGTTTGAGTCTTTCAAATTTGATGTAGAAATATTTAAGCAATACGATGGTGTAAATACAGTAATTTATAACCAACCTGTTGGCAAAATAAGGTTTAACGATGTGCTTAATGAGTTTGATTATGATACCGATTACACCAAGTCTATTCAAAACGAGATTGCTAAAGCTGATGAGGCATTGAAAGAAAAAGCCAAGGAAGAGCAGAAGCAAAATAATACTCCCGTAAAACCCGACAAGCAGGTAAATAACGAAAACAAAGGGGGAGGAGTTGATCTCAGTAAAGCGCTTGGAGGGGGCGGAAAAACCAAAACAGAAAATTCGGGATCTTCCACCAATAAAGGTGGTTCTTTGCCAATGCCAACAAAGACAGTTGCCTTAACCGGTATTGTAACTATGGGTGCCTATACTGCAGCTGTTTATTTAAATCCAAATATGAAAACTTATGGTTGGATAAATTATGGAGATAATAACGGCCGAATAGAAATTGCCACAAAGGAGGAATATGAAGCCAAGTTTAAACAGTATATGGAGAGATAGCAAACCTTTTTATTTAACTATTCTATTTAACATAATATTAATTATAAGCAAATTAATATTAATAAAAAAGCCCTTATAACAGGGCTTTCAAGAAACTTATTATCCTTTCGATTCAGGAATCTGCTTTAACGTTTCGAGCAAATATTTCCAAAACTTTTGAACCGATGATACAGAAACTTTTTCATCCGGAGAATGTGCACCACGAATAGTTGGTCCAAAGGAAATCATCTCAATTTCAGGATATGGTCCGTTTAAAATACCACATTCTAAACCGGCATGGCAAGCATTGACAAGGGGCTTTTCATGAAACAAATTTTCATACAACTCACTCATCAGTTTCACAATAGTTGCATTCGGATTTGGTGTCCAACCCGGATAAGAACCTCCGTAGGTTACTTTGGCCTGTATCAACTCAAATGCCGACTTAACAGCTTGCGCAACCTCCATTTTCTCGGTATTAACCGAGCTTCTTGTTAAGCATTTTACGCTGTATTTGCCATTGCCAAGCTCAATTCTTGCCAAATTGTTGGAGCTTTGTACCAAATCGTTGATGGCCGCACTCATCCGATATATGCCATTAGGACAAACCGCAATTGCTCTCAAAAAATTGAGCGCTGTGGCGGCATCCATCACCTGTAATGGTGTTTCAGCATTCGCCAGTTCAATTGTCAATAAAGGATCGGTAATGCGATTTTCCTCTTTTATTTCACTTATCAATTGGTGAAACAATTGCTCAAAAGCATTTTTGGAGTTTTCATTCACACAAATAGTGGCAACAGATTCACGAGGTATCGCATTTCTGAGACTGCCTCCATCAATCGTGGCAATTTCTATGGACATTTGTTCAGCAATCGACAATAAAATTCTGTTCATCAACTTATTGGCATTGCCTCTACCCTTGTGAATATCCATTCCCGAATGCCCACCTGTTAAACCTTTCACAAAAATAGCATATGCGATCGTATTGACTAAAGGGGCAATTTCTTTATACACACCTTCTGCAGTAACATCTATACCACCGGCACATCCAATTGTTAATTCATTGTCCTCCTCGGTGTCCAAATTCAGCATCATTTTTGCATTTAGCAGTCCGGGTTGCAGGTTAAGCGCTCCGGTCATGCCTGTTTCCTCATCAATAGTAAAAAGTGCTTCCAAGGGCGGGTGCGGTATATTTGTACTAGCCAACAAACCCATAATAGTGGCAACTCCTATCCCATTATCGGCACCTAAGGTGGTTCCTTTGGCTTTCACCCAATCGCCATCCACATACATGTCAATGCCCTGTGTGTCAAAATCAAAATTGGTATCACTATTTTTTTGGTGAACCATGTCTAAGTGGCTTTGCAGAGCTACTACAGCGCGATTTTCCATGCCAGGTGTGGCGGGCTTTTTAATAATTACATTACCTACCTTGTCTGTGTAAGTGGGCAGGTTAAGGGCCTTTCCAAAGTCTTCTATAAATTTGATCACCCTTTCTTCTTTCTTTGATGCGCGGGGTACCGCGTTTAGTTTACTAAAGTTTTCCCAAATTTCTTGTGGTGCAATATTGGCTAAATTCATGTATTTAATTTTGTTACAATATTAAGTGTCGACTGCGATGTTTAAATGTTAAAAAATGACTAAATCATAAGTTGTTTTTCGATTTTTATTAACCAAAGTGCTTATTTTATGTTTTAATTCGCACAAAATTCTCTTGATGAAAAATATATCCTTACTTATCAATTTGGTTCTTGGCCTTGCTGTTGCCGTGTTGTACTACCTGCATTTTAGTGCGCCTAAAAATGGCATATCTACCCCTACAGCCAAACCTAAGGCTGTGGCAATGCCAAAAATTAAGTTTAAAGCCACTCCCCTTGTGTATGTGAATGCCGATAGTTTGTGGGAGAATTTTGTGTTGGTAAAGCAAATGCGCAAAGAATTAGAAGCTGAAAAAAAGAAGTTTGAAACTAAATTTGAGGCAGATTATCACAAACTGGAAAGTGATTACATTGCGCTGCGCGACAAGGCCGAAACATTGAGTCAGGAAGAAGGCATGAAATTGCAACAAGACCTTATGGCACGTGAGCAAAAGTTAACCGAATTCCGTCAAACCCAATCAGAAAGGTTGGCAAAATTAGAGGCGGAAAAAACAGAGAAAATTCAAAAAACAATTACCGAATATTTAACTGAACAATACAGTAAATCAAATTACGCCTATATCTTAGGTTATTCTGCCGGTGGTGGAATTTTGTTTGCCAACGATAGTTTGGAAATTACCAACGAAGTGGTAGATGGGTTAAATGCTACTTTAAGTAAGTAGTTTTCACAAACCACAATTTCATTTTTCATTTAGATTAGCTTTGGGCAAATCCTTATTTTCAGCTTGGGCTGTAAATAAGGTCGCGTGTTCCGCGGTACATGGTACCTTGCTGCACCCGCTTTTGCGGCAATCGTTGTATTGGTTGGCAGGGATGCCAACCATGGACAAAGCATGGACAAACAGCTTTATTGTTTGGCAGGGATGCCAACCACGGACAAATTGGTTGGCAGGGATGCCAACCATGGAAATAAGGCCTGCTGAAAAAGCGGCCTCGCTATGACGGTTCACAAGCACCTTCGTGACAATTGCAATAAAGGATTAAACCTCCAAGTCCTTGACATCCAATAATTAGTAAAAAAGCATTGCAAAAATATGTTAATATTATTTACTACATTTGATAAAAATATGCCAAATGAAAAAATTGCTTTTCTCCTTTTTTATACTGTTTTGCCTCCAATTTGCACCAGCAAAAGCGCAATGGGTAACCATTCCTGACCCGAATTTTGTTACATTTCTTCAACAGAATTATTCTTCTTGTATGAATGGCAATCAGATGAATACGACTTGTTCACAGATTGTGAATTCGACACAATTAATGTTAAACTCTTCCAACATTTCGGATCTAACAGGCATAGAGTATTTTGTGAATTTGACTTATTTATCTTGTGCTGTCAATCTATTAACCAGCCTTCCGTCTTTGCCAAATTCTTTAGTTAATTTAGATTGTTCTATCAACCAATTAACCAGCCTGCCCACCTTGCCAAATTCTTTAACTTATTTAACTTGTAATAACAACCAATTAACCAGCCTGCCCTCCTTGCCAAGTTCTCTAGTTGTTTTAAAGTGTAATTACAACCAATTTAGTAGCCTGCCTTCTTTGCCCAATTCTTTACATGAATTATGGTGTAGTAACAACCAATTAACCAGCCTGCCTTCCCTGCCAAGTTCTTTAGCTTATTTAACTTGTAGTGACAACCCATTAAACAGTCTTCCTTCCTTGCCAAATTCTTTAAATCAACTGAATTGTTGTAACAGCCAATTAACCAGTCTTCCTTACTTGCCAAATTCTTTAACTCATTTATGGTGTTTTAACAACCAATTGACCCATTTACCTCCTTTTCCGGCCCAGATGAGTTTTTTCAGAATTGAAAATAACAATATTTCCTGCTTGTACAATCTACCTTATATCCCCAATGGCACTAGTACACTTTATGCAAATATTTCAAACAACCCTATAACCTGTGTTCCTAATCAAACTATTTACAGTGGTGCTTTGCCCTTATGTTTTTATAATGACAGCATAAACAACCCAAATAATTGTGTGGGTGTAAACATAATAGGAAAGGTTTTCGAGGATTTGAATGGTAATTGTGTCTACAATAACAACGACATACTCTCTGAAAATATTTCTGTGAAACTTTATAATTCACAAAATGTTCAGGTTGATCAAACCTATACCCTAAACGGTGCATATAGCTTTGCCAACCTTATGCCTGATACTTTTTCTGTTAGCTTAGATACGCTTAGTTTGCCCTTGACTATGGACTGTGGTCAAAGCAGTCTACAAACACTGCCGCTTTCTTCCGTTAACCAAACTATTCAAAATATTAATTTTGCGATTGAATGTAATGCTCCTTATGATGTTTGGATACAATCCCTCACAAGAAGTGGTTGGGTCTTTCCTGGTCAGATACATACCTTACGGACTAATATAACCAACAATTCCAACTGGTTTAACCTGAACTGTGATACAATACTACACTCGGGTAATGTTAGCATACAGGTAAATGGCCCGATTACTTATGTAGCACCTGCTCCCAATGCTTTACCCCCAACTGTAAATGGAAATACATTTTCCTATAATATCACAGATTTCAACAGCCTTACACCTCAATCTTTGGGTCTAAGATTCCTAACCGATACCACAGCCCAAGCAGGAGATCAAATATGTGTGCATGTAGAAATTAATCCAACACCATTGGATGGAGACACAACCAATAATGTGTACGATTTCTGTTATAACGTAGTTAACTCATACGACCCCAACATGAAAGAAGTATATCCTGTGAATGTATTACCGGGCTATGATGATTGGTTTACTTACACCATTCACTTTCAAAATACAGGCAACGCACCTGCTTTTAATATTCGTTTGAGAGATACTTTAGATGCCAATTTAGATATTAATTCTTTTGAAGTGCGCGGTTATTCGCATCCGGCACAAATATCAATCAACGGAAATATATTAACGGTAAGGTTTAATAACATTATGTTGCCCGATAGCACCACGGATTACGAAGGCAGCATGGGCTATTTTCAATATCGTTTAAAACCATTACCCAACTTGCCCAACGGCACACAGATAGAAAATACTGCTTATATTTATTTTGATTACAATGCGCCTATCATTACCAACACCACACAAAATAATTTTGATATGACGGTGAGGACCAAGGATATCATCAAAGAAGATGAACATTATGTGTTGTATCCAAACCCAAGTGCTGGGATTTTTATGTTTAAAGACAACAAAAGCATTAAAACAGTAGAAGTCTTTAACATGATGGGCGAGTTGATACTTAGCCAAGGTAATGCTAAAATCATTAATTTACAGGCGTATCCAAAAGGGATTTATGTGGCGAGGGTAAATGGCACGCAGGTTTGTAGGTTGGTGAAGGAATAGGATTGTTGTAATGTAAGTCACGCGCAGGGTGCCCACGCCAGTGTGGGTTTAATAAATGAAATAGCTCAACGACAATATCTAGTGCTTCGATTTTTGAGGGGTTGCTTCGACCGCTGATAAAGCGCGCTCGCAAAGACGGTTTAATTTAAATGATTTGGGATGTTGATATCGCAAAAGCGATTGAAGTAAGGTGCCGTGCACCACGGAAAGCGCGACCGCACCTCCTTTTTGGAGGTGCGGATTTGCCCAAATAATATTTTACAAATCGTTTGCCTTAGCAATCATTTCGCTGACATCGAGCACTTGCACTTTGTCTTCTTTTTCGAAATGTTTTACGCCATCGCGCATCATGGTCATACAAAAAGGGCAGCCTACGGCAATCACATCCGGGTTCATTGCAAGGGCTTCTTCGCTTCTTTCTACATTGACTTCTTTGTTTCCTTTTTCGGCCTCTTTAAACATTTGCGCACCACCTGCACCACAACATAAACCATTGGCACGTGAGCGTTTCATCTCATTGAGTTCGGCATCTAATTTTTGTATGATGTTTCTTGGTGCTTCGTACTCATTATTGGCTCTACCCAAGTAACATGGATCATGAAAAGTTATTTTCTTCCCTTTAAACTCCCCTCCTTCTACTTTTAATTTTCCGCTATCGATGAGCTGTTGCACCAATTGGGTGTGATGTATTACTTCGTATTTGCCTCCCAGCTCGGGATATTCGTTTTTAATGGTATTGAAACAGTGTGGGCAGCCGGTAACTATTTTTTTTACTTCATAACCGTTTAATACCTGAATGTTTTGCATGGCTTGCATTTGAAACAAGAACTCGTTTCCGGCACGTTTTGCGGGGTCGCCTGTACAGGTTTCCTCAACGCCCAATACTGCAAATTTGATGTTAACATGGTTGAGTATTTTAACAATGGCTTTGGTTATTTTTTTTGCACGATCGTCAAAACTACCCGCGCATCCAACCCAAAAAAGTATTTCGGGGGCTTCGCCTTTTGCCATATAATCGGCCATGGTAGGAACATTGAGTTGGCTCATATCTTTGGTTTCATTTTTAATTAATCTTCAGATGCCCAGTTTAATCTATCGGCAGGGGAAAACTGCCATGGCGCTCCGTTATTTTCAATATTGGTAAACATTGCATTGAGGGCATTGGGTGCACTGCTTTTCTCCATTACCAAAAACTGTCGTAAATCCATAATTACTGAAAGCGGGTCAAGATTTACAGGACATGCTTCGGTGCAAGCGTTACAAGTATTACAAGCCCATAATTCTTCTTCGGTAATATAGTTGCCAAGCAGTGATTTTCCATCATCTACAAATGAGCCGTTGGCATCGATATTTTTACCCACTTCGGTAAGACGATCGCGGGTATCCATTAAAATTTTACGAGGTGATAATAACTTGCCGGTTTGGTTGGCCGGACAACTTGAAGTGCATCTGCCACACTCGGTGCATGTGTATGCATCCATGAGTTGTTTCCAAGTTAAATCCATGACATCTTTGGCTCCAAACTTTAGGGGTGTTTCGGGTGGTGGCGGAACAGTTGCGTTGGGATCGAGCATCAATTTTACCTCGTTGGTCACAGAGGTAAGATTGTTGAATGCGCCCTTAGGTTTTAAATTTGAAAAATAAACAGCCGGGAAAGCCAATAAAATATGGAAGTGTTTGGAGTAAGGCAAATAGTTTAGGAAGGCTATAATTCCGATGATATGAAACCACCAGCATCCTCTTTCTAGCATGACAAGACTTTCGGTACTCATGTTGTTAAAAATAGGGTTCAGTAAACTGCTCACAGGAAAACTTCCTGCATTGATGTAATGATCGTACCCTTTGGTCTGAAGGAGATGATCGGTGCAATTCATGATGAGGAAAGCACTCATGAGCAGTACCTCTGTAATTAATATATAATTGGCATCTGAACGCGGCCAACCATCAAGTTCTTTGCTCATGAAACGTTGCAGTTTGATGACATTTCTGCGAACAAAGAACACCACACATCCAACAATAACACCGAGTGCTAGCCACTCAAACGAAGCGATAAGAAAGTTGTAGAAGCCACCCATAAAGCTTAATACTCGGTGGGTTCCAAAAATACCATCGATTACAATTTCGATTACCTCAATGTTGATTATAACAAATCCGGCATAAAGCAGTATGTGCATGATTCCGGCAATGGGACGCACAACCATTTTGCTTTGTCCAATCGCTACAAGGGTCATCAATTTCCATCTTTCGCTACTGTTATCGCTCCTATCTATTTCTTTGCCCAACAGTACGTTGCGCCTTATTTTAGATGCGTTTTTATAAAACAAGTAACCACCGCAGAGGAGAATTATAGTAAAAATGATACTTGATATCATAGTAAAATATTGTTGTGAGTCCGCTTAATAAATTATTTTTTCTTTTTTGGTGGTTTATCGCTTTTCCCAAATACTGAGAGATGAACATATCTTTTTGGGTGCTCCTTTAAATCAATCAGCAAGCGATCTAAATCGCGAGATGCCATATCCAAATGCTTGTATAATGAATCATTGTTGATGAGCATACCCAAAGAACCTTTGCCTGTATTTATTTTCTCCATAATTTCTGCTGTTTGCTTCACAGCCATATTGGCATTGTTAAGTGTTTGAGCAAGGTTTACTTTGGCTACTGAGTCGCTGATGTTTTTAAAGTTAGACATTATTTTAGAAAGATTTTCGTTATTATCTTTCAGGTTCTTTGATATGGATTCTATGTTAGCAGTAATGGCATCGAGTCTTTTTCTTTGCTCGGATACCATACCGTTTACATTTAAGGTGATTGTGTTTACATTTTCGATACTATGACGCAGGTTATCATTAACTCCGGGGGAGAAAAGTTTAGTGATCACAGCCAACAATGAATCTGCCCTTACAATTAACTTTTCTGCTTTGTCTTTCACAGGCATGAGTTGCTCACTCATTTGGTCTGTAATGCTATTTTCAAGATTTGGGAGCAAGGTATCGCCACTTTCAGCAAAGGTTTGCGCATCGCCAAAGTCGAGACCAATGGCTTTTGTTCCTAATAAACCATCACTGAAAATACGTGCTATCGTGTTTTTAGGTATTTTAAGATCATTTTCTTTGAGCACAAATTCAACAATGATGCCTCCTTTCATATCAGGAGCAAAGAAAATTTTATTCACCTTTCCTATTACAAACCCATTGAAATAAACCGGGTTGCTTTCGGTTAATCCTCCAACGTTTTTATATACCACATAGTAACGGGTGCGGGAAGTGAAGATATTTTTCCCTTTTAGGAAGTTGAACCCATAAACGAAAAGGAATACCGCAATGACTACAATTCCACCAATTTTGACCTCTTTCTTAATTGTCACAATTAAACTTTTAAATTTTGTTTAATACTATTTACAAACTCCAAATGTAAACAATTTGTTTTAAAAATAATGAAAATATAAGCGCTTGCATCACATTTGTTATCCATCATTCTTTGAGCTTTTAAATTTACTCTTATGAACTGAAGTATGCGAAAATATCATTCAATTATGAGGGTCTAATTGTCATGATCTTTTTTAGCCAAAAGCTCCCTCGCCTCTTTCATACTTGATTTTTTTCCATTGATGAAGGCAACAGTGAAAGCATCCTCAAATCCTTGCTTACGCAAACGTCTTTGTTCATCAAATGCTTCCTCCATAGTTTTGAAATTACCTGTAAGGTATTTGAAAGTTTTATCTTCTACTAACTCCTCCACATTTTTGACACTCGCAAATTTAGGTGAGTTGAGCGGTATTTTCTTCGAAGAATTTGCAATTTGTATCTTAAACAATATTTTATTTTCAGGTTGACTAACAACCGATTTTATGGTATCCTTTTCCTGCTGATGAATATGTTGCTCAATGGCTTCCACCTGCTCTTCAGATATTCGTGGTCTTATTTCATTTTCGGGACCGGCATCGTAGCCCTCGACCTCTGCCTTATAGTTTTTGAAAGCCTTGTAAATTGCAAATGCAATTTGATCTTGTCCCTTTTGCGAACCCAGGTATTTTTCCTCTTCTGCATTGGTTAAAAAACCTGTTTCAATAAGCACGCTTGGCATTGAAGTTTTCCATAGTACAAGAAATCCGGCTTGCTTCACACCCTTATCAGTAAGGTTTTTATTTTTTCTGAATTCCTCTTGTACTTTCGATGCATAGCTGAGGCTTTGTTCCAAAAATGCATTTTGATACATATTAAATATGATGTTGGCTTCATCACTGTTAGGGTCAAATCCCTCATATTTTTTCTTGTAATCTTCCTCGAATAAAATTGAGGCATTTTCCCTTTTAGCCACCTCTAAATTTCCTTTAGTTTTATGCAGTCCCATCACATAGGTTTCCGAACCAAAAACCTGTTTATTGACTGCTGCGTTGCAATGTATGCAAATAAAAAGATCTGCATTATTCTTATTGGCATGTGATGCAATTTCGTTTAATGGCACAAACACATCAGTTTTACGGGTGTAAACAACCTTTACATCTTTGATGTTTTCTTCAATATACTTTCCAACTTTTAAAGTAATTGAGAGGGCCACATCTTTTTCAAAATGTTTTAATCCATGACATCCCGGGTCACTGCCACCATGTCCGGCATCAATCACCACTACCCGCACCTTCCTGCTTGACGGATAAGGATTAGTTGCCCCGCAAATAAGCAAGCAAATGAGCAAAAACTTACTGATTGTATATTTAGAAACTAAGTTATGACGCATGTACAAGCAAAAATAGGTGCAATTGATGTTTGAAATTACAAATGCTTACGACATTAATCAAAAGACGATTGTTAATAAAGGTTAGGCCTTTTAGCACATGCTCTTCATGTACCTGCATCATTTTAACCCAAATTCCACATTAGAAAATGCGC
>JALRAS010000065.1 GCA_023262495.1 Bacteroidia bacterium
AAGTTTATGAAAGAGATTGTAGAACGTGATTTTGCTCTACATCGTGAAAAGAGCAAAGAGACCGTGATAGAGCTTTATGAGGCCTTACAGAAATCTTACGCCCAGCGTAGATTTGCCGCAGCCCGATTCACCAACAAGACCTAAAGTTTCGCCTTTGAACACATCAAAACTAACATGATCAACTGCATGCACAGTTGTGGTTACAGGTTTTATCAATCCTTTTTTACTGACAAAAACGGTGCTCAAATCTTGCACACTCAAAAGTGGTTTTCCTGCATAAAGTTGCTGATGGGCCTGCGCCCTTTGCTGATGTGAAATATTTTCAACTTGGACCTTAGCTTGTTGATCAGAAGTAAAATCAGCTACTGTAAGTAACCTTGAAGGACGCTCATGCATGGGTGGTTTACATGCAATCAAACCTTGCGTGTATGGGTGTTGCGGAGCATTAAAAATATCTTTTACATTACCTTGCTCAACCGTTTTGCCCTTATACATCACTAAAATTTTTTGAGCTACTTGTGCCACTACACCAAGATCATGCGTAATAAAAATCATTCCCATTTGATACTCCTTTTGCAGAGATTTCAAAAGTTCTAAAATGGTTTTTTGCACCGTTACATCCAGCGCAGTGGTTGGTTCATCGGCAATCAACAATTGTGGTTTACAGGCAATGGCCATTGCTATCATTACCCTTTGCTTTTGGCCTCCGGAAAGTTGGTGTGGGTATGATTTAAATATTTCTTCCACACGCGGCAGCATAACTTGATCAAACAATTGTAATGTTCTTTTTCTTGCTGCATCAAATGATATTTTTTCATGCCACATCATTACCTCTGCTACTTGCATACCACAAGTATGAACAGGATTAAGCGAGGTCATGGGTTCTTGAAAAATCATACTAATTTCATTTCCTCGAAGGTGCTGAAACTGCTGCTCTTTTAATGAAGCAAGCTGCTGTATCTGCTGTTGCTTGTTGCGATATAAAATACTTCCTTCAGTAATTTTTCCGTTTGAAGGTAGTAAACCCATGATGGCTAATGAGGTGATAGATTTTCCGGAACCGCTTTCGCCAACAATGCCTATACTTTCTCCCTTCATCAGTTGCAACTGCAAATCTTGTACGGCATGCACCATACCGTTCTCGGTAGAGAAACTAATGTTCAGTCGATCGATATGCAGCAGTTGCCCATCAAGCATTACCCAACATTACAAGTAATTGATTTCATTTGCTTCAAAGCCTAAGTCGCCTTTCATTTTTAAATATAATTGTGCCAAGGTGGCCACATCTTTTTGGCAGTATTCAACAATGCGAGGCAAGTTTTTCTCTTGATAATATACACCTGCTACCATACTGCCATCAATATCATCCTTCGGAGTTTTTATACCAAATACATAGGCAAGCAACTCTAGTGAAGTATAGTTTTTATAATCACCAAATTTCCACATTTCAAGTGTATCTATATGCATTACTTCCCATGGTTTTTTTCCCGATAAGTTAAGCAATGAAGGAACAGGAATATTGTTGATAAGCAACCTTCTGATGATATAAGGATAATCGAACTCCTTACCATTGTGAGCGCACAAGGCAAGCTGTTTTTTTTCCTTATTCACTCTGGCCAAGTATGCCGAAAAATCATTCAAAACCATTTTTTCATCATCATTGAAAAACGATTTGATATGTAGTTGATAGGCATTATTTTTCAGCGTAAGAAAACCTGTTGAGATACAAACAATCTTACCAAATTCGGCATAAATACCGGCACGCTGATAAATGGTTTCAGGTGTATCATTGGGCTGCATAATGAAGCGCGATTTTTTGGTCCATAGCTGCTTTTCAATATCGGGAACTTCACTAAAATTAGCATATTTAGGCACAGTTTCGATATCTATAAAGAGCAAATCGGTGTGTTTAATATTGTCCATTAGTTTTTTATTTTTAAATAATCATTACGCCTTTTTTATTGATGATAGGAACCGTAGTAAAATTGGCTTCAGTGATACTTTCGGCCAAAAAAACATAACGCTTGTCGTACATTTTATGATCCAAATAAAAACTCAACCAATACTCGTTATTTACCCCAAATACTTCTTCTATAATTGGCTCAATTTTTACGAATGACTTTGGCTCCACCTCATCTAAAAAGTGGCGCAGGGTTGATGTCCTTATCTTTTCATCATTGATTTGTCCGTAGCCGGTAGAGGTAACGAGTACACCTTCCAACTTTACATCTTTCATGTTGATGAGATAGCTGTTCCATACCGTTTCATTGAGTTCATTTTTTTCTTTAACAATGGCTACGGCAACATTTTCAACAACCAATTGAGGTATATCTTTAATCATAATTTATGGCTTTTTACTTTGCTCATTGAGTTTCAGGGCTGCATCAATGTATGCATACAAATCTTTTGGGTGATCTTTTATTTTTTCTTTACTGCGTTTATGACCCAGGCGCACCATGATTAACTGCTCATCAGGAATCATTACTACATATTGCCCCAATATGCCACGAGCGTAGTAAATATGCTTCCCCTTGTAATCAAGCATCCACCAGCTGTAGCCGTAACGGTCGTTAGGTTTGTTGTCTTCATCCATCAAAGCAGCGGGCACAATTGATTGCGCCACATAGTCGGCAGGAACAATTTGTGTGCCTCTCCAATTGCCTTGATGCAAATATAAATTTCCTATCCTTGCAAAATCGCGGGCATTGCTGTTGAAGCAGCAGTATGCTTTTTCAACTCCTCCTTTGTGGTCAATACTCCAATAGGCAGTGTTTGCAGCACCAATTGGTTTCCACAGTTTTTCAGAGGCGTATTCACTGATGCTTTTGCCTGTTGCTTTTTCCAGCACAAAGGCCAACAACTCGGTATTGCCACTCAGGTATTTAAATACTTTCCCCGGCTCCTCGGTCATGCGGTATTGCATGGTTAGTGTCCTAATATCGCTCCCATAGTATGCTTTAGCAGGATAGGCAAAGGGATTTACGTAATCTTCATCAAAATCAATTCCCGAACTCATGGTGAGCAAATGCTCAACCGTAAGCTTGGCATTATCGCCAACTTTAAACTCAGGAAGAAAATCACCTACAGCTTGATTTACATTTTTAATTTTACCCTCACCAATAGCAATGCCGGTGAGCACACTTACAAAAGTTTTAGCCATGCTAAAAGAGTTGGTAACAGAGCCAACAGCACCTTCATTCCAATATTCTTCGTACAACAAAGAGTCGTTTTTAAAAACCAAAAAGGCCATTGATTGAAAATCTGAGAGTGTTTTTCTTGCCTCATCGGAAAGCTTTAGTTGATTGTATTGTACAGATAAAGGCCAAGCTTGTTCCTTGCCTGCTTTTATTTCATGATAGTCGAAAATTTGGTACTCGGTAGGTGAAGGACCACTACGACCTTGCAAATAGGTGTAGCGCAAGCCTTTGTAGATATGCATGTTCCCGCTTATGATGATAAAAGCATTGAGCACTACAAGCAGGATCAAAATCCATTTTAAAAGTTTTTTCAAAATTTTCATACCCAATATTAATTAATAAGCATTAACCAAGAGGCGCTTTGATGCGCATCGAGCGCAGTAGGCAGTGGCTTGCCCCAGTCACATGAATGCTCCCAATTCATTTCATTCAGTAAATCATTGCGATTGATAAACACATTGCTCATACTTACTTGATATTGTTTTTTTTACATTCTCTCGCTAACCCGCACTACTTCATTATTCTGCATATCAGACTCAATAAGACCATCTTTGAGTCTAATAATTCGGTGAGCGTGCCGAGCAATATCTTCCTCGTGAGTAACAACAATAATGGTATTACCCTTTTTGTGAATTTCTTCAAACAGCCCCATTATTTCTACCGAAGTTTTTGAATCGAGATTTCCGGTAGGTTCATCTGCCAAAATAATGGCAGGATTATTCACTAGCGCTCTTGCCACTGCCACACGCTGCCTTTGTCCGCCCGAAAGTTCGTTGGGTTTATGCTTTACGCGATTGGCAAGGCCAACATCCTCCAAAGTTTTTAACGCTTTTTGCTCGCGCTCGGCTTTGCCCATGCCCGCATAAATCAGTGGCAGTATCACATTTTCTAAAGCTGTTGATTTTGGTAAAAGGTTAAATGTTTGAAAAATGAACCCTATTTCCTTGTTTCTGATTTGAGCCAATGCGTTATCATCTAACACGCTTACATCGGTGCCATTTAAAATGTATTGACCTGAAGTAGGTGTATCGAGGCATCCGAGCAAATTCATTAAAGTTGATTTTCCCGAGCCGCTTGGACCCATCAAAGCTACATATTCATTTTTATTGATATCGAGATTAACACCCCGCAGTGCCTTTACCTCCTCGGCTCCAATGCTGAACGATCTAACAATATTTCTTAATGATATAATTGGTTGCATGTGATGAATTAATTTGGCTAAAGTAAGTATTTTGGTTCAATAAAGATACAACTTTAAGAGGGCTTAAAAAGCATTCTCCCAAAAGGAATGGGGGTAAAGATACCATCAGTGTGGAGTTAAATATGGTTGTATTTTGGGGACAATCTACAATAAGCCCCTCTGTTAACTATTATAACAGCATCGCAATGACCTCATGGGTGTTATTGGTCGAAAAAAAGAAAAACTTGTCATATTTTTCCTACATTCGCATGACTAATAATCACCACAATGAAAATTAAATCACTTTTTATCACTGCCTTATTATTGATGATTGCTGGATTGCAGCTTAGTAGAGCTGCCTGCGGATCTGGCCAATCTGAAATCATTGTTAATATTGTGCCCGACAATTGGCCTGGCGAAATATCTTGGGATATTAAAACAGGTGCAGGCGTTCTAATTGCATCTGGGAATTACATTGGCGACACCGTGTGTGTCCCCGCAAACAGCTGTGTTATATTTTCCATACACGATTCCTATGGTGATGGCATTTTTGCTCCGGGAGGTTTTTGGCTCTACCTTGATGGGGTGCAAGTGGCCACAGGCAATACCTACGGTTTTGGAACATCACATGCTATGGCATGTCCTCCGGGCACCTACTGCACTTCATCGCTGCCAATCAATACCGGCACCCATACGGCATCATTTGAAGACAGTTGGTATGTTTTTAATTGCACCACTTCAGGAACTTATGAAATAACTACTTGCAATAACAATACCTGCAACACTGCTATTTGGGTATATTCTTCATGCAGCGGAAATTACACTGAGGATGCAACAGGTACCTATGCCTTTAACGATGATTATTGTGGACAACAAGCAAGACTCATTACCACGCTGATTGCCGGTAACGATTACTTTATTAGAATTGGAGATATTGCTGACGCCTGTACAGGAAATATCAATTTCGCTTTCAACTATGTTGGCCCAATTACAGGTTGCATGGATCCGGCCTCCTGCAACTTCAATCCAATTGCTACAGTTGATGATGGTAGCTGCTTATACTATCCTGATCCAGGTTGCCAAGGTCCTGATTTAAAATTTGACTCCATATCATTGGTTAATTCCTTTGCCCTGCAAACCGTTACGGCCACAACTTGCGATGTGCAAGAAGGTTGTTTATTGCAATACGGAACAAGAAGCGTAATTCGTTTTACCTCCAAAATTGATAATGTGGGTACGCTCGACTATTATTTAGGAAATGCTTCTACACAGCCCGGTATGTTTAACTCCAACAACTGCCACGGCCATAATCATTATGAGGGTTACGGAGATTATCGCTTGTACGATAGCAACAATAATATCATACCGGCAGGTCATAAAAATGGATACTGTGTAATGGATTTATGTGGATTCGGACAATATAACTGCGGAAATATGGGTATTTCTTCGGGGTGCTATGATGTGTATGGGGCAGGCACACAGTGCCAGTGGATTGATATTACCGATGTGCCTACAGGAGATTATCGCCTTGCCGTAATCATCAATGCCTTGCATATTCCCGATGCATTTGGTCATCATGAAATTAACTACGTTAACAATGCCACTCAAGTGTGTATGCATATTGAACAAGACTCTGTAAACGGTCCTTCATTTACTATTTTACCAAATTGTAGCCCATTTGTGGATTGTGCCGGTATTCCCGGAGGCGCCTCGGTGGTTGATTGCAACGGAGTTTGTGGTGGCGGTGCTTTTGGTGGCGACAGGCAAAACGATTCCTTGCTAAATGCTGCCGATGTAGATATTTATATGGATGATATTGAAACAGGGGTGAACAACACTGTTCCTTGTATTGATGTAAGTGGCAACGGAGTAGAGTCAATTTATGATGCAGAGTTGGTAAAATGGTGCAGCAAAAGTTCTTATATCCTTTACCCGGGTGGGCCTCCGCAGTACAACTGTCAGTTCCCAAGAAATATTTTAAACCCCAACGAATTAACAAGTCTCGAAATTGTTAATTTAAACCTTGCCGGTGGTTATCTCGATGTAAATATCTCTAATCCTAATTCAGATGTAAAAGCATTTCAATTCAACATTAGCGGTGTGTATATTCAAAGCGTGGTAAGTTTGGTTGACCCCGTTCAGTTCCCGGTTGACCTAAGATTTAACGCTGCTACCAATGCCATCTTTGGTATTTCTATGGTTGATTCTGCCATTGCTAAAAGCACCACTCCTCACGGGCTTGTGCGAGTATACTTCTCTGGGGTAAGTCAAAATTGGATTTGCATCAGTCAGATTGTTGACATTGTGAATGCCAATGGTGAGCGAACCACCTCTTCTATCGCAGGTAACTGTTTCCCTGCTGTGGTAACCAATGTGTTTGATCAAAATCAGCTGGTATATTTCCATCTTGTGCCTAATCCCGCTCAAGAAAGTGTAACTGTGATGCTACAAAATCCATCAGGGAAAGCACTGCTTGCCGCAGTTTACGATTATTCGGGCCGTCTTGTAAGAGAGGTTAGTATTGCTGCTAATCAAAGCAAAATCAATATTGATATAAATGATTTAAGTAAAGGCATTTATACAGTTAAAGTTAGCAATGATAGCTTCTATCGCAGCGAGCGATTAATCAAGCAATAAGCAACTGATTTTGTCGCCTTCTAGAAGGCTATTTCCACGTAAAGGTCTCAATCATCTTATCGATATCTTTACTAATGAAATTCAGCACAGGAGCAATCGAGTCGGCATTGGGGCTTGAATTAAAGTACAACGCACAGCGCACAAAATGTTTGGTGCTATCGGTAAGATAAAATTGTGACTGGGAAGCACTGTTTCCGCTTAAATCATACAACAACCCGTAAACATTTCGTGAGGAATAGGTGATTGGCACCTCATCAATCCCATCAGCTTTCACCGTGTGCTTGTAAGCCAAAGTTCGAGAGTTATCGAGTTGTGTTTCAAGATCTTTTTTGGAGCTGATGGCGCTGTAACTTAAATGAATGGTTGCTTTAAATTTTGGATACTGAATATTATACCAGCAATTTTCTTTCTGTTCTCCTTGATATGATTCTGCCACAGCATATTTAGAATATTCAAAAATGAACGGACAATCGTTTTGAAATGTTTGATAAGCATTGCCCGGCAAATCAATTCGGTAATAACCTCTTGGCTTAGGCACATAATCTTCATTGCAAGCCGCAAAAAGCAAGGTAAATAACATTAAGAATGGCCATAAAATAGCAGGTATAATTTTACCTCCCTCATGAAAGCTTCCTGATTCTTCCTGCTTAATGATGGTTATTTTAATCCTTTTAATCCTACGTTTGTCAACGGATTCAACAGTGAAAATATAATTATCGAAATGTATCTTTTCATTTTTCATTGGTATTTTTCCACTCAGCTCGAGTATAAATCCTGCAAGTGTGTCCGACTCTCCTTTTTTGTCTTCGAAAGCCTGCCCGCTGATATCGAGCACACGGTATAAATCGTTTAAGGGGATCTTAGCTTCAAACACATAGTTGTTTTCATCGAGCTTTGAGTATACCAATTCTTCCACATCAAACTCATCATTAATTTCGCCAATCACCTCTTCAATCACATCTTCTAGCGTAACAATACCATTGGTGCCACCATACTCATCAACCACAATTGCCAAGTGTATTTTCTTACTTTGGAATTCTTTCATGAGGTCGTCAATTTTCTTGCTCTCAGGCACAAAAAATGCAGGCCTCAACAATGTTTGCCATTCAAACGAACTGTCTTTATCTAAATGAGCTATTAAATCTTTAATAAACAAAACGCCCACAATTTGGTCAAGCGTGTCGCGATAAACAGGCACACGTGAGAAACCATTTTTTATAATCAAATCAATCACCTCCGGGAAGGGTGTAGTATCATCAAAAGCCACCACATCAATGCGTGGTTTCATAATTTGGCTTACCTCGGTATTTCCAAACTCCACAATGCCCTGTAATATCTTTCTTTCTTCCTCGTGGGTGTGCTCAGAGGAAGTAAGCTCAAGCGCTTGCGACAATTGATCTACAGATAAGTCGGGCGCCTTTTGTTTGATTCTTTTGTCGAATGCACTGGCAATAGCAACCAACACACTTACAAAAGGGGTAAGCGCTCTTTGCGTTATATCAAATACATAAATCAGTTTTAGCGCTAACTTTCTAGGACTTCTTGCAGCAAATATCTTGGGAATTACCTCCCCTATTAACAATATAAAAAACGTAACTACCACCACTTCTATGATAAAGCCCATGAAAGGATTGGCGCTGAAATTAAACAGCTCATCGAACATCATTTCTGAAATGATTACCACCCCTATATTTACTAAATTGTGGCTGAGCACAATTGTGGCAATCAGTCTTTTGGGTTTATCGAGCAACTGCAACAACTTTTGAGAGGCAGAACTTTTATCTTGCTCCAATAATTCAAAATCGGCCGGAGCAAGGGAAAAAAAAGATACCTCGGCTGCTGCAATTACTGCAGAGCATAACAACAGCACTCCAATAGCAGATAATTCAATAAATGATTTTGGCTCTAAGCCATAAAAAACAAATCCTTTAATTATGCCCAAAGGGCAACTGACCGAACCGTCCAAGTTGAATGAGTTTAAGTTTGAGAAGTCGAATCGTTATTATGCTGTACACCGATTATGTAATTTTTATCTGTAGTGCCAGTGTTAAGATTCGATTGATTACCATGTTCCTCTTTTTTAGGAGTATGCAACAAGTTGATACTTTCAACCTGAATTTCGGTAATGCTTCGTTTATTTTTATCCTTATCTTCCCATTGACGCGTTCTTAACTTACCTTCTACTAAAACCGCGTAGCCTTTTTTAAGATATTTCTCTGCATATTCGGCCTGAGCTCTCCATAATACAATATTGTGCCATTCGGTATGGTCTACCCTATTGCCGTTTTTGTCTTTTGAGTGCTCAGTTGTTGCCAATGGGAAGGTTGCTTTTACAATTCCGCCTTCAAGGTATCTCACTTCAGGATCTTTTCCTATGTTACCCGCTAAAATAACCTTATTTATGCCAATAGAAGCCATTGTCTGACTACCTATTTTGACACTTCAATTACCTTAAACTCTGTTCTTCTGTTGGCTTGGTATTCTTCATCGGTACAAGATACGCCATCAACACATTTGTTCACAGGTTTGGTTTCGCCATATCCCTTTATTTTAATTCTACCGGCTTTAATCCCCTTAGAAACAAGATAATTTTTTGCACTCTTGGCTCTTCTGAACGACAAATCTTGGTTATATGTATCGGTACCACGACAGTCGGTGTGAGAACTCAACTCAATAGTAACATTAGGATTGTCTTTCAAGCGCTTAGCAAGTTTGGTAAGAGGCTCAAATGCATCAGGTCTTATTTCATACTTATCGTAATCATAAAAAATAGGACGAATTCCTTTATCGTTGGCTTCATCAATTACTATTGGCTTGTCCTTAACGAGCTCTTCAAGCACAAAATCTTTCGTTAACTCGCCTTCTTGATTAACAGTTGAAACCTCTTCTGACTGACTGAAAAAACCATCCTTAGAGACTGTAATATCAAAATCGGTGTTCGGAGGAAGCATATAAGAGTAGGTTCCATCTTCTGCAGCATAAATGGTATCGGTAGTGTTACGTGCCTTATCGGTAATTTCAATTTTTGCACCGCCAACAGGTGCACCATTTACCTTGCTCGTTATTTTACCTGAAATATTTACTTTAGATGCCTGTAGGATGAACTCATAAATTTTATCGGCACCCTCGCGATTACTGCTCAGGTATCCGGTTTTTTGGTCAGGATAAATCATGAATCCAAAATCATCTCTGTTACTATTGATGGGATAATTCAGATTTTCAACAGATGCCCATTGATTGCCATTACGGTTTGCCTTGAATATATCCAAACCACCAAGACTTTTACGGCCGTTTGAAGAAAAGTATAGGTTGCCCAAACTATCAACAAACGGATACATTTCATTTCCTACTGTATTTATTTTATCGCCCATGTTTCTCAACTGAGTCCAGTTGCCATTCTCCCACTTGGTTTCGTAAATATCCGTACCACCGAGTCCACCGGGCATATCAGAAACAAAATACATGGTTTTACCATCACGCGTAAGTGCAGGATGACCAACTGAGTAAGATTTGCTGTTAAAAGGAAATTCAGACCCCTTTACATAGGTGCCATTAACAATAGAATCTTTATTGATTTTAAGAGTGATTACATTTTCAAGTAATTCGCTCTTTGATAATCCATCGGTATTGCTTGAGGTGTAATATACTGCGCTGCCATCTTTAAGATAAGCGGCAGAAGCTGTGTGCAATTTGTTTTTATTGATATTGCCCGCTAACTTCTCAGGAGCAGTATAAGCACCTGTTTTATCCTTTTTAGTGAAATAAAGTTTATAATATGACTTACCGGTTTGCGGCACCTTATCCTTCTTTTTACCTTCTATGTTTGCACTGATTACCAAACCATCTTTATATTGCACAGGACCATAAAACTCAGTAACATTTCCAATTTTAGCAGCCTTTACAGTATATCTTGCAGAGTCTTTTAAAAACACCTGTGGTTCTTCACTTGCCTTCAAGGCAGGCTCTGCCAACTTATCGCCCGGATTAGCTTTCAGATATTCTCTTAATATAATTGCCGCCTCTCCATGCTTATTATTAGCAATGAGCATTTGTGCGTAATAAAATCTGTCTATTGGTTCGGCATTGGCTTGGCCAATTACTTTTGCATAAGCATCGGCACCTTTTTTATAATCGTTCATTAAACGATAGGTATTGGCCAATTTCTTTTGTGCAACGTCATTGGGTTTTTTAGCCACTGCTTTTTCATAATTTTTGGCCGCTTTCACGTATTGTAATTGCTCCATATTTTTATCTCCCAAAGCTGTATATAATTTAGCGCAACCGCTGAAAATAAACAGGGATAGCAAAACTAAACAAGTGGTGGTAATATTTTTCTTCATTGTACTAATTATCTTTATGTATAAAATGCTTGTTGTTGCTCTTGTCTATTAGAAATATCTTGGATTTTTACTCTTCATGATATCGTGTCCTAAATCTATTCCAATCATTATCTCATGCGAACCTGAAGAATAACGATTAATAGCAGTTGTTGAGTAGTCATAAGCGTATCCTACTCTAAACATTGGATTGATTTGGTATTCAATGATGCCAATAACAGCAGCATTTGTTCTGTAAGAAGCTCCAATCCAAAATACCTCATTGATTAATAAATTGCAATTAAAGTCTGCTTGAATAGGCGCTGCTTTTTGATATTTCACCAATACAGAGGGCTTCAACTTTAACATTGGGTTGATATCAAAAACATATCCACCCGTAATAAAGTAATGTCTTCTGGCATCAGATGATTTATTCAAATCGAAATTAAAGTTTTTATCGGGGTCGTAAGCAATTAAAGTTGGAATAGAAATTCCCGCATAATACTTCTTGGCATAGTAATAGGCACCGGTACCAAATTTAGGCAAAAAAGAGCTTTTAATATTAGTAGCAAAAGCTTCATCGCCACTAACGACCGTACTCAATCCCTGCAAAGTGCTGGAAACAACCGATACCCCTCCACGTAAGCCCAAGGATAGCTTTCCTTTGCCTAGCTTTAAATGATAGCTATAGTTGGCCATTACATCATTTTGAGTAGTTGGGCCAATTTTGTCATTAGCAAAAATGAGTCCCCAACCCATCGTGCGATTTTTCAGCGGACCATCAATTCCAACAATATTGGTTTTTGGCGCTCCATCCCACCCTGTCCACTGATTGCGGTGCAGGAGGGTAGCACTCATGTATTTATGACTTCCCGAATATGCCGGATTGATAAACAATCCATTAAACATATACTGACTAAGCATAATATCCTGTTGTGCATGCACACTAATGCTAGTAAATATAAGTGATGCTGCAATGATTAGCTTTTTCATGTTGATTATATTGCGATTCTTAAATTTCTTAAACTATTATTTACGTCTTAATTCGATCCAACGATTTTCATCAATCTTTCCGCATTCAGGAGAGTCGGCAGTGAGCACCACGAAGTATGTACCTTCAGGCAATTCTTCGCCATTTTTACCCTTTCCTAACCAGTCGTTTTGATAAGGCCCTTCGCTATTGAATACCTCATTGCCCCAACGATTAAATATTGTGATATTGTTGCTTGTATAGGCCTTAATACCGGGGATGATTAACTCATCGTTAACGCCATTGCCATCAGGTGAAAATCCTCTTGGCATTTTTTCTAACACCGGTGGTGGTTCTGTCAAGGTAGTTGAACCTTCTACAGTACAACCAAAAGCATCGGTTACAACAACTGAGTATACTTTATCCGAACCTGCAGGAAGACCACTGATTACTTGTGTGGTTTGACCTCCTGACCATGCATAAGCATATGGCTCTTGACCATCACTTACAACAGCAGTGATTTGACCATCGGTACCTTTAGGGCAACGCACATTCCAAAATCCATTATCATAAACAAGTGCTTCAAGATTTAATTTCAAATTACTTTGACCTGCCGGAATCCAAACCGAATCAGAGGTTGCTTCACATCCAAAAACATTTTGAGATGTTACAGCGAACAAACCTTGCTGTGTAACAGTAATGGAAGAGCCTGATTGGCCATTATTCCACAGGAAGTTGGTACCACCGGTTGCCACAAGTTCAACTGAACCAGTTCCACAAGTAAGTTGTCCGTTAATTGTAATTACCGGTTTTTGAGCAGGAGGCGCAATAGTTACCAATACCGATTGTGCTGTTGTGCTACAATTATTGGTATCTGTTACCACTACGGTAAATGTTCCTGCGGCATCAACAGTTACCGACTGACCGTTTCCGATACCAACCGGCTGATTATTTACAATCTGATTCCATTGGTATGCATTATTAGTATTTACGGTTAAGGTTACAGAGTCACCTTGGCAAAGCTGAGGAGAGTTATTCAAGGTAATTACCGCAGTTGGATTAAAGAAAGTTGTAACAACAACAGTATCACTACCAAGTGGACAACCACTCGAATTAGTTACGTTTAGAATGTAAGTACCTCCATTAAAAATGGTTATATTTTGCTGATTAGAACCATTGCTCCATAAATTTCCTGTTGGATTATTTGAAGATAAAGTTACCGAACCACCAAGGCAGAACGAAGTAGGACCACTCGCAGTAATTTGTGCAGCATTACCCGCACCTGAAAGCACAGTTACCGAAACAATATTTGATACAGCCGTGCAGCCACTTGCGTTGGTTACCTGTACTGAATAATTACCTGATTGGGTAACAACAATCGATTGACCTGTTTGACCACCCGGACTCCATAAATAGGAAGCACCCGCATTGGCAAACAAAATCACAGAGTCACCTTGGCAGAATGTTGTAGGGCCTCCGGCTGAAGCTATTGCAGGAGCAGCAGGAGGATTTATTGTTACAATGGCTGGAGCAGATACAAATGAGCCACAGGCATTGCTTACTGTTACAGAAATATTTGAAGTACCTGAGCTAGAAACGGTTATTGTTTGAGTTGTAGCTCCATTTGACCATAAATAAGTAGATCCCGGATTTTGTGCATCTAAGGTAACTGAGCCACCACATTGTGTGTAAGGTCCACCCAAATTAACCGTTGGAGGAGTTTGCACTGTAATGTTAACTGGTTGAGAAGTGGCTGAACAGCCAATTTGATCGGTAACGGTAACGGTATAAGAACCAGTAGCGTCTACATAAATTGATGTTCCTGTTTCGTTAGTATTCCATTGGTAAGAGAGTAATGAAGAGCAACTACTGCATATCATTTCGATGTTGTCTATAGCAAAGTCGTTGCCACCGGAAGCAGCATTCATACTATGTAAAGAAATAGTAACATTGTTCGATACA
The DNA here is from genome assembly GCA_023262495.1 of Bacteroidia bacterium. Lineage (GTDB taxonomy): Bacteria > Bacteroidota > Bacteroidia > UBA4408 > UBA4408 > CAIKXD01. The sequence goes on from JALRAS010000065.1 coordinate 14,263, forward strand.
CCCGCTGTCCACGTAACGTTATATGGTAGCCAAGTATTAATCGGACCTGGGCAGTTCAGTACAGGTCCTACATTAACCCCATCAATTCTTATTTGAATCAAGCCGGGATTATTATTCCCCACAAGTGATGCTAAGAATAATGAAATGTTGTAGGTTTGATTAGGCACAACTGTAACTTGTTGCTGCCAAACAAACTGACCTGCATTTGAAGAACCATTCACAGCAAGGAAGTTACCCGAACCACCTTGACCTAGACCAACGAATGCCGGGTGATTGAGCGCTGCATTAGCGGTTACAAATATTGTTCCCTCAGGTTGTAAATTTGATTGATAAATATATTGTGTGTTGAAATCACTATTACCGCCATCAAATTGCCCATTAGCTATAATGTTTTGAGGCGCAAGTATACCCGCAACTTCAAGCTGTACAGAGTCGCCCACGCA
>JALRAS010000066.1 GCA_023262495.1 Bacteroidia bacterium
TAACTCTAATTTGAATTTACAACTCTCAGGCAAAATTAGCGACAACATCAATATTAAAGCCGCTATTGCTGATGATAATATTCCCATTCAACCCGAAGGAAACACCCAGCAACTGCAGGAGTTCGACAGGGTGTATATACAACTGAATGATGAAAAGTCGCAATTGATTGCCGGTGATTTTATTTTAAATAGGCCTCCTTCCTACTTCATGAACTATTTTAAACGCAATCAAGGCGGGGCTTTTAACTCAACCTTCAAAGAAGGAAAAAATAAAGATAGGGTACATAGTATTGATGCCTCTGCTGCCGTGAGTAAAGGAAAATTTTCGCGCAATGTAATTATTGGTATCGAAGGCAATCAAGGGCCTTATCGCTTAAAGGGGGCAGAAAACGAAAACTTCATTATTATTTTATCGGGTTCAGAAAACGTTTATATTGATGGCAAACTATTGCAGCGCGGGCAAGAAAATGATTACATCATTGATTATAATACTGCTCAAATTACATTTACTGCAAAACAAATCATCACAAAGGATAAGAGGATAACCGCTGAATTTCAATATGTAGATAGGAATTATGCACGTTCAATTGTGACTTTTGGCTACGATGTTACAGCGGGGAAATTTCAGAGTCGCATACATGTATACAGCGAACAGGATAATAAAAACAAACCGGTTAATCTGACCTTGAGTGATGTACAAAAAGATATATTAAGAAGCGTAGGTGACAGTATTAACCTGGCACTTGCTCCCAGCGTAGATACAGTAGATTTTTCAAGTATTCAGGTATTGTATAAACAACAAGATACCATTGTGAATGGCATTGCTTACACTAAGATTTTTGTGTATTCAACCAATCCTGAACAAGCTATTTATCGTCCTTCCTTCAGCGAAGTTGGCCAAGGAAACGGTAATTACATCAACATTAACAGCAGTGCCAATGGTAAGGTGTATCAATGGGTGGCACCTATCAACGGACAAAAGCAGGGTAACTACGAACCCTTGATATTGCTCCCAACGCCTAAACAGCGCCAAATGGCGGTTGCTGCAACAACATACAAAATCAACAATAATCTTAAAACCGGTGTAGAACTCGCTATCAGTAATTTTGATGTGAACACCTTCAGTCCAATTGGAAATGCCAATAATCAGGGATATGGAGTCAAGTATTTTATTGATGGCAAAACACCTCTTAAAGACTCATTGAAAGGACTTTCGTTGATTACCACAGGCAGTTATGAAATGATATCGAAAGGGTTTAATCAAATTGAACGATTTAGGTCGGTAGAGTTTGAACGCGACTGGAACAGGAGGTCTCCTGCCATTAACGATGTACAACAATTGGCCGTGCTTGGCATTGGCATTGAGAAAGCGAAAACAATGCGGGCTTTATATAAATTCAATACATTTAATGAAAGGAGCAATTACAACGGACAGCAACACATGCTCAATTCATACTATGATAAAAACGGTTTGAAGGCCACTTTTGATGGGAGTTACCTTACCTCAAAGGGCCTTGTCGACAATACGGTTTTTTTACGTCAAAAAGGTGGTGTATCTAAAGACTTTAAGAAAAAAAATATCAAACTTGGTGTTTTTCAGGAACAAGAAAAAAGCAGCTTTAAAGCCCCTCAAACCGACAGCTTGCTTGCTCAAAGTTTTCATTACTTTGAATGGCAGGCCTATGCCAATAACAGCGATTCATCTAAGAATACCTATGAGCTAAAGTATATTAACCGTACAGATTGGCTGCCCAAGGATAATGCGTTTAAAGTGGCATCGGTAGGGCAAAGCTATTTATTTAGTACCGGCTTTAATCCTTCACCGGGGAGCACTTTTAAAAATACTACAACCTATCGCGTGCTCGATGTTAAAGATACAACTCTGATTGCTCAAAATGCCGATAAATCGCTAGTGAATAGAATTGAATATTCGGTTAGATTATTAAAGGGAAGTTTGAATTTGTCCACTTTTTATGAGCTCGGCTCGGGGCTTGAAGTAAAGAGAGAATATTCATTTATTGAAGTTGCTCCTGGTCAGGGCTCCTACACTTGGAAAGACTACAACGATAATCAAATTAAGGAGCTGAATGAATTTGAAATTTCGGTGTTCAGCGATCAGGCAAAGTATGTAAAGGTGTTTACCCCAACTAATCAATTTGTAAAAACATTCAACAATCAGTTCAATCAACTCATTAACCTTAATGCTCCCGCTAAGTGGGCTTCGCAAAAGAAAACCTTTAAAAAATTGGTTTCAAGGTTTTCCAATCAAACAGTATATCGTATCGATAGAAAAACTGCTAATTCTAATCTTGAGGAATCGTTCAATCCGTTTAATAATTTGAGTTTCGATAGTACCCTTGTGTCTTTAAATTCGAACCTGCGGACCACATTTTATTTTAATCGGCTAGATCCAAAATTCGGGCTTGATTATACTTTTCAAGAACCTAGAAACAGACAGTTGCTTACCAATGGATTTGAGTCGCGCAGCAACCGTTCCAACGGAATACGTTTTAGATACAATATTACGCGTATTTTTCAGCTGAGCACCGATGCTGTGCGTGGAATAAAAACAAACTTATCGGACTATTTTAACACGCGCGATTTTAATATTCGATATAACGAAATTGAGCCAAAGTTTACCTATCAACCAAACGTATCTTTTAAACTTATTTTAAGCTATAAATATGTTGAAAAGGTTAATGTTTACAATGATTCCAACAATGTTGTGCTCAATAATAACTATGGTGCCGAATTGCGATTTAATGAGGCAGGAAAAGGTAGTTTCAGCGCAAAAATTAATTACATCAATATTGCCTACAACAGCAATGCCAACACTTCAGTAGCTTTTGAAATGCTCGATGGTTTGGTGCCCGGTAATAATATTACTTGGAATATTGGCTATCAACGAACATTGGCCAATAACATGCAAGTGAATTTTAATTATGATGCCAGAAAAACAGAAGGGAACAAAACCATTCACACCGGGGGCGTTCAAGTGAGGGCATTCTTTTGAAGCAGCTAAATTCCTAACTCAATTTGTAAAAATCCGGCCATGTATTGCCTGATTGCCTGATTGAGGAGCACTCCATTTTTTCGGAAGGCATCTTCTAAAAACTGAATTTCGGCTTGCACCTTTAATTGATGATTACTAATGAATTTGGTGATGCACAATGCGTATTGTTTTTGTTGAGGTATAAAGGTAGCAAGTAAAGAATCGGGTTGCGTAACTGCGTATCTAAGGGCCACGCAGGTATAGTTTTCAAAACAAAAGCTCATTTGCGTATTAAGTCCTCTTCCCGCAATATAATAGCCCTGTTTATTGGCATCCATAAATACATTGTTTGCTCCCCTAAACAAATACTCTGAGCTAATTGCAAAGCCATTGAATTTAAATAACAGATCGGCCATGTAGGCGTGCAAATATCTTGGCGTAGGCAGTATACGCCCCGTTTGCCCTAGCGATTTTGATGCGAAATCGTTGTAGTGCGCAACTGCTGCAAGGGATAGCTTAGGTTTTTGTTCTCCTTCAATATCAGCTTCCATCATATCGTTGTTGCCTGTAAATTTTCCAAATGGCATGATTTCGATTCGCCCGGTAGTTGACAGCCCTTTGTTTGAAATACCTGCATTGCGGCCTTCTCCGGTGGTTAATGCTGTTTTAAGATTGACATCAACTTTGCCAATCTTAATATGTTGCGTTGCAAAAAGTCCTGCATCACGGTCGAGGTTATAAGCATTGTTTGCGATAGAGCGATCGGTAAACTCGAGCATCCCCGATGAAATCATTCGTTGTCTGTTGCCGGGCAGCTTGCCTTGTCCGAGCCCAATCTTCATGCCTTTCCAAGCTTCGTACCATATCATGGCATCACGTAAAATATGATTGCTGCCGGTATTGTCTTCATTTAAATCAATCCTCGAAAAGTTGAGTTGTAAAAAGTAGGTCCACTTTTTTGAATAAATATGACCATCAAAAAAAAGGCGTGCTCTACGAATGCCTAAATCGAAGTTTCCGGGCATGAGTTGTTGCATATTTTCTGAGGCGTAACCAAAGCGACTTTGTATTCTAAAATGAATATTTACCTCAAAAATAGAATCTTGTTTTAAGCTAATTCCCTGTAGCAAGCGTGGTTTAAGGGTGTCGGCAGTGTCTTGTGCTTTTCCGTGGGCAAACACAAGCATGATGCATACTGTAAGGAAACTGTCGAATTTTTTCATGCAGGTTTCAATGAATCGAATTTCAATGATGGCTCAGCGTGAATTGCTCATCACCATAAAGTGTATCGAGCTCATAATTGGTGAGTTTGCAATTAATCCATTCTGAGTCTAAATGAACGGGCATTTTCTTATAGAAGTTAATTGCAGGTTCATTCCATTCCAATACTTGCCACTCCATCCTTCTAACACCTTGTTGTTGGGCTACTTTTCCCACTTCATCAAATAATAGTTTACCTATACCGTTTCCTCTTTTTGATTCGGTAACAATAATGTCTTCCAAAAATAAGCAGCGCCCCTTCCATGTTGAGTATTTGTAATAATAAAGAGCAAGACCAACAATTTTTTCATCCTCTGTGGCAACAAAAAATTCAAATAGGGGGTGGGGGCCAAATCCGTTTTGCTCCATTTCGGTAACGCTAACACTAACTTCGTTGGGCGCTTTTTCGTAAATAGCAAGTTCTTTAATTAATTCAAGAACAGCGGATAAATCCTGACTAGTTCCTTTTCTTATTGTCATATTATTTATCATTTTGTTAATTTACTGAGCGAGTGTCGAGCGCATCGCGCAGGCCGTTCCCAAGTAATGTAAATGCCAATACCAGCAACATAATGGCACATCCCGGAGCAAGTGCAAGATAGGCCTTGTCCAGCACAATATAGCTGTAATGTTCTTTAATCATATTGCCCCAACTTGGCATGGGGGGTTGCGCGCCAACCCCTAAAAAGCTAAGTCCGGCTTCAATTAAAATGGCGTTGGCAAAGTTGCCTGCAGAAATTACAATCAGCGGACTCCACGCATTTGGCAAAATATGTTTAAAGATAATCCTAAAGGGCCTGTATCCGAGCGCTTTTGCGGCTTCCACAAATTCTTTTTCGCGCAACGATAAAAATTGTCCACGCGTAATACGCGCCACTTCCACCCACATCGTTAAACCTACGGCAATAAATATCTGCGAAAATCCTTTGCCCAAAATTAAGGTGATAGATATTACCAGTAACAGGGTGGGGATGGACCAAATTACATTGATTAACCAGGTAATTGCTGCATCGATGCTGCCTCCAAAATAACCGGCTACAGCTCCCATAAATATACCAACAAGTAAGGAGATAAATACCGCAATCAATCCAACAGAAAGCGAGATGATTGTACCCGCCAAAATTCTGCTCATCAAATCGCGCCCATATTTATCGGTGCCAAGCCAATAGGTTTCGGTGCTGATGTAATTTTTTTTGATCATTTCAATTAATTGATCGCGCAACATCACTGTTTTTTTTCCATCAGGGGCTACTATGCTCATCTTATCATGATTGATGGAATTGCTGATTGCGTCTGCCCCAAAAGCTACTTGCACCAATTTTATTTTAGTTTCCGGTAGGGGGTTTTCTTCATCGCCACTATACTCGGTGTAATAAATTTCATCGCCTTTTATGCGGTATTTGCTGATTGGGATGTATCTGTTAGGATTTTCGGCTCCACCAAAAAAGAGTTGTTTGAAAAAGCCAGCATGTTCAATATCTTTTCCTTTACTAACTTTGAGCATGCTTACTTTAAATCCGGGTTTTTGAGCGGCAATAGGCAACAACATTTCATTGGCCATAAGGGAATTGTCTTTCCTGATATTGGCCCCCAATATGGCTATCATGATGGCAATTAAAATGACCATCAAACCAAAAACAGCGGGCTTATTTTTAATCAGCTTGGCAAATGCTAATGCCCCGGGAGAATTATACCTAGATGGTTTCTGTAATAGTCCAGTTGATTGAACTGTTTCAGACACTCTATTGGCATTATACCACAAACGCATGGACTATTTTATAATAGGTAAAAGTATTACTTTTAAGCAATGGGTTAATTTTCGGGTAAAACTAAATTATTTTCAGATGATAAGAAAAGAAATTTTGCAGGGCTTGAGGACTATAATGAAAACAAAAAAGCCCCTGAATTTCAGGGGCTTTTTTGCTCTAAACATATAATTATTTTGCTAATGCGGTAACGTGTTTGGTTAATTTTGATTTTAAGTTACCTGCTTTGTTTTTGTGAATGATGTTTTTCTTAGCAAGCTTGTCAATCATAGAAATCACATCTGCTAATTTAGATTCAGCTTCTTTTTTGTCAGCAGCTGTGCGTATTCCTTTGATGGCATTACGCGTAGTTTTTGCGTAATAGCGGTTTTCAACGCGCTTTGCATCGTTCGATCTGATTCTTTTGATTGCTGACTTATGATTAGCCATGTTTTTTTGTTTTAATAATAATTAATTCCTCTAACGTTATTCCCGTTAATTTAGTAGCCCGTAGGGGAATCGAACCCCTGTTTCCAGGATGAAAACCTGGCGTCCTAACCCCTAGACGAACGGGCCTCATTTTTTGAAACGGAGCGCAAATGTATAACAATTTTATGAACTACCAAAAAATTTCAACAATTATTCTTTAAAAATCCTCGAAAAAATCAAATAAAACCTTTGCATGTCCTTTATTATGCTGCATTTCGGGCCGAAAAAATAAACCAAACCAACCGCAAGCAGTGGCTAAAAGCCTTATCGTTGAATTCATCACAAGATGATTGAAGCCAAATTGTGTAGGTGAATATAAATTGGAACAGTATTGACTATTTGTTTTCCAATTTATTTTTTTACATTTGTCGTCCTTTAAAAATGGTCTCGTGGCCGAGCGGTTAGGCAGAGGTCTGCAAAACCTTGTACAGCGGTTCAAATCCGCTCGAGACCTCCAAAAAAGCGCTTCAGCAATATGTTGAAGCGCTTTTTATTTTGTTTTTAGTTTTGATTTTTCCAAATTGCCAACAATTAAGAGGTTTAAACAATGATTAAAAGTTTTATGCTTGTGGCTGCCGGTGGTGCTTTTGGTAGTGGTTTGCGCTATCTTACATCACTATATATGAACCGTTGGCTCAATCAGTTAATACCTTGGGGAACCCTTGCAGCCAACACAATTGGTTGTTTACTCATAGGTTTGCTCATGGGCTTTTATGGTAAGCATTGCACAGATCAAAACGGCTACAAACTTTTACTCATGACTGGCTTTTGTGGAGGATACACCACCTTTTCGGCTTTTGCACTCGAGAATTATAATTTAATGCAACAAGGGCAAACCACAACTGCCTTGTTATATACTCTAATAAGTGTGATAAGCGGGGTTTTGATGGTATATTTGGGTCATGCAATCAGTAAGTAAATCATCGACTGCAAAAACGCTGTTATTTGGCTTTTTCTGCTTCAAAAACAGCAATCGTTTTAGTTTTGTCCATTAGCATCAGCTGATTATCAATAATGTTGTAATTAATTACCTTACTCAACGCTTTCAGAAATTCATCTTCATTATTGTTGTTTTCACACAGCATTTTGGTAGCTCCTATATTTGAAAAGGTAAACTTGCCTCTATTGTTTTTATAGCTGCCTTGAAATTTATTGCAGCCTGCAAAGCCTGTAAAAGAGTCATCGTCAGATAGAATCATGAAACTCGATATACCTTCTTCGTTATTATTAATTACCTTATTGTTGAGGTTGCTTAAAACCCACTTTGTTTCTGTGAGTGATACCTCTTCCTTATCCTGCGCATTTGCTATTGAAAACGAAAAGCAGAAAAGACAAATGAGCCGAATAAAATTTTTCATGCAAATAACTAATGACAACATTACAAATTTATGTTATTTTTTGATTAATGCAAGTCTATTCTCTCAATAGTGAAACGTTGCCCTGTGAATTGATGATAGAGCCCTTTACTTTTGCACTTATAACGTAAACATAAACTCCTGATAAAGCCGGTTTTCCTTTAAAGGTGCCATCCCAACCTATATTTTGGTCAATGGATTGAAACATGAGTTCGCCCCAACGGTCGTATACTTTAAAATCTAGCTCAACAATACAATTTCCTCTGGCATATAAAATATCATTTACATTGTCGCCATTGGGTGAAAACCCGGATGGTATAAACAAGTCACCGCAAATTTCTTCTACGGTTACTACCACCGTATCGGTAGCCACACAACCGTTATTAGTTGCAGTAACTACATAAACGGTAGAAATTTGTGGTGTTGCCAGAGTGGTATCGCAAGTAGCACATGATAACGAGGAAGAAGGCGACCAGCTGTATGTTGCACCTGCCGGCCCGGTAACAATTAGTTCGAGCGAATTACCCAGTTCAATGGTTTCACTTGGTCCTGCGCTTACTGTAAAGTTTCCGGTGCTGCCAATAACTGCTGAAAATATTTGCACGCATCCCAAGGAATCGGTAATGGTTACATTGCAATTTCCCGGTGGCAATCCTGTTGTGCTATTACCCGTAGAACCATTGTTCCATAAGTAAGACAGGTTTCCTGTGCCACCGCTTGCCACCACCTGAGCAGATCCAGTACTTGTGGCACAGTATGCGTTGCTTGTGGTTATATTGGCAGTGATGAGTGGAGGTTGAGTAATACTTACCGAAGCCGAACCTGAACAACCTAAAGAGTCGGTGGCAATAACCGTGTAATTGCCAGCCGCCAAATTATTGACAGTGGTCGATGTACCTAGCCCCGAAGACCACTGATAGGTAATGTTGCCGTTTCCACCGATGGCACTCACAGTGGCATTTCCATTTGCAAGTCCAAAACAAGAAGGATTAACCGAAGATACAATATTTACAATTGGTCCGTTGGGATTATTGATGTTGAATGTGGTGTCAGCCGTACAAGCATTAGCATCGGTAATTATAACCGTATAAGCTCCTACAGAAAGGTTATTTGCAGTGGCAGCGTTGCCTCCTGAAGGTTGCCAATTGTATTGATAACCCGTTCCTGAAGTTCCACCGCTAACAACAATAGAGGCAGTCCCGTTATTGCTTCCGCAAGCAGCATTTGTGGTGTTGAGCGCATCAATGCTTAAGGGAGCGGTTGGCCCTGTAATGGTAATTGTGATGTTGGAAATACAACCAACATTATCGGTAACGGCTAGTTGATATTGTCCGGGTAAGGCATTGTTGAGTGTATCGCTCGTTGATACTCCTAAGCCGGTTTGAACCACAGTACTGTTTGCCGACCATTCAAATGTGTATGGCCCTGTGCCTCCATTGGCGCTTACTATGGCATTTCCGTTGTTATCTCCAAAACATAAAATATTAGATTGAGACACAAGGTCTAGCACAGCAGCATTAGCGTTGTTAACAGGTGCAATAAGCGTATCGGTGCATCCGCTTTGATCGGTTATGATTATTGTGTAGCTGCCGGCAGCTATACCAGAAAGCGAATCGACCGAAACGATATTAGTGTTTGTTTGTAATACTCCTGAGTTGCTCTGCCACTCAAAAGTGTATGTCCCTGTTCCGCCCGATGCAGCAACCACAATACTTCCATTATTTGCTCCGCAAGTGGCACTGCTACCGCCATTGAGCGCTGCAGTGGGAGCAGGGGAAGTTGTAATGTTGATGGTATCTGTAAAAGAGCAATTATTCGCATCTTGAATAAGCATAAAATAAGTACCACTGGAAACATTCGAAAGGGTATCGGAAACAAGGCTATTATTGGTAATTTGTAAATTTCCGGTTGCATTGCTCCACGTGTAGGTGTAAGGTGAGGTACCACCCGTGGCATTGGCATAAGCAACTCCATTGGCTGCCCCGCATGTAGAGGCGATTGCTCCAAAACTACTTGTTGATAGTGCTGAGGGCGCTGTTATAGTAACAGTAGCAGTACCTGTGCATCCGTTAGCATCTGTGATAGATACCGTATAGGTCCCCACACTTAAGTTGTTTTGTGTAGCGCCATTTAAATTTCCAGGCTGCCAATTATAGGTGTATGGTCCTGCACCGCCCGTGGTGCTTAGTGTTGCGTTACCGGTTCCTCCGTTGCAAACCGCATTGGTTACATTGTTGGTATTGGTGGTTAACGTAGGGCAGATGGCACAAGGCGGCACCGTACCTGCGGCATTGATTGTAAAAATAGTACCTGCATTATCTTCTACTTGAGCAGGAAAGGTAGTAGGAGCCGGTGCATTGTTGCTGTTGCTATATACTATCCACTGATCAGGTGTATTACAAGTGGTGGCAGGTAAGAATCCGTTGAGACACTGACCAAAAAACCAGGTATATCCACAAGCGGTGCATTCCGCCTGATTGGTAATAGGGGTAGAACCGGCTGGCTGGAAATAAGACCAAGTATAAGGCCCTGTACCACCGCTAACTGTGTAGGTTCCGTTTGTTTCTTCACATACAGATAATGCAGTACAATTATTTACAGTAATGTTGATAGACTCTGTTCCGCAGGCAAGCGCATAGCTTATGGTAAATGTTCCAACACCTACAATTGATGGGTCAAAAACGCCCGAAGTATTCACACCCGGGCCGCTCCAAGTACCGCCTGTTGTTGTAGGTTGTAATTGAAAGGGAGCATCACTTGTACATAGTGATGGTACATTGCAAATGGTGGCATCGCAACAGATGGTAGCTTGAGGTACACAGGCAGAGGCAGCGAAAGATTGCACCGCACCTGTTCTGGTGGTTGAATTGGCATCACCTGTAGAACCACATGCAATTACATCTCCGTTGATGGAAACAACTACATCGTATACTTTAAAAGTGGTTGGAAAATTTCCAAGCGGGGCAAGGTTTTGATCAAACTTATACACTCCGTTACTTGACCCTACAAAAACATTTCCGCAGTTGTCAATATCTATCCCGGAATTACCATATTGATTACCACCTAAGAAAACATTGTTAAATGCCCCTCCGGGTATGGTGGCCGTAGCAATAATCGCAGCAGTATTAAAATCGCGTTTATCTACCTGATTCCCTCGATGGGTGTAAATAAAGCCATTGTAATATCTGATAGCAGCAATACCGCTGTTGTCGTAACGCCAGTTTTCACATTTGTAACCCAAGCCATATCCGCTACTTGTATGAAACGGGAAGCTACCATTTAAACAACTGCTTAAACTTTGATGAATATAACCAATAGAATCGTGGGTTAAAAAGTAATATTTGGCATTGCTGCATGCCGTAATCGACCTTACTTCTTCAATATCAAATAGTCCGCCACTAAGATTGGTTTGCACACTGGCAGTAACGTTTCCGCTATTCATATCTATATCGTAAATGTAAGGAACAGGAGGTAGGAAACCACCGGTACCACCAACTATTAGTTTGGTTTGATCGCAGTTGAAGGCAATTGTCCATAATTCTGTAGAGGAAAATAAACCGCCCGGGTTAGGATTGTTCCAAACCACAGTGCCTGCCGTATTTACCTTTTGAATAGCAGCTGCACTTCCGTTGGTGATGTATGAATTTCCGTTAAGATCGGTAGCAAAGGTTCCCATCCAAGCACTTGTATCATAAGGGGTATTGTAGGTCCACTGTAAAGCTCCTGCTGCATTGTATTTAAGCAGTTGCAATGGGTCAACACCACCAATAATATAAACATTGCCCAAGGCATCTCTTTCGCACTCCCATACACAATCCCAGTTTGAGTTAAATGCAGGTGTTTGCACCCACGGATCAATAATAATGGTTTTTGAAGTATCATAGCTTCCTAGCTTAAAGCTGATGCTGCGCTTGCTTGTGAGGTATGATGATTCAATAATTTGAGTTTGTTTATCGGCATAAAAAGTGATGGGTTTGTGGTCGATGATATTTCCAAACGCTGTAGGGGTGTTTATGTTGCCATCGGGCTGAAGAAAAATATCTTTGGAGTATTGCATTTGAATATCGCTCAAGGAGGCTCCCGGATGCAACACAAAGCTATACTTCAGTCCACCGTTATGATGAAACTCATATACCAAATCGGTGTTAGGATAAATATTTTTATAGGTTATTTTTCGGAAGGAAGCAATGTAATTGATGTTCTCTAGTTGATTATTTTCTTTGTTGAGGGCATAACTATGATAGTAAGTGTTTTTGAATTCAGGAACTACATCCGTTGTGGAAAGGGCACCTGCAAAAACACATTCGAGTCGGTCGTTTTTACGAATCACTTTTCTTTCTTCATTTTCATATTTTTCCCATTCTTCATTGTTCTTAAATCCGTTTTGTTTACGCCTTTGCCTTTCTATTTTTTCTGTATCATTTTTCTTGTGATTTTGTTTTTCGGTAAAGCTGAGTACCACACCGGCAGCGGTAAAATAATAATCTTCACTTGGTCCATCGAAGGCGTATAAAACTTCAGATTTTTTTCCATTGATGAGCACAGGTTCAAACTGCCCTTTGTTTTCAATAAACCCTTTGATGGTTAAAGGTTCACCTTTCCAATTGCCGGCACAAACTAGGTTGTAGTAACTGCTGACCAAAAATACAAGCACTAATAATGTATATGATTTGCGGAGTAGTTTTTTTTGTTTCATGGGATAAAACGAATGTTATGAAAACATTAAAATTGTTAGTAGCAAACATAAAAAATAAATGATGAACTCCAAATTTTTAGTTACAATTGTAGAGACTAAAACATAATGAAACTCTATCCAAATTTGGTAGCCGCTGTGGTATTGGCACTAGAAGAAATTTTTTCGGGTGGTGGGCATGCCGAACAAGTGGTTGAACACACGTTAAAAAAGAATGCACGTTGGGGGGCAAGAGATCGTAAATTTATTGCATCCAACATTTACGATATTGTACGTTGGTATGGGCTTTACAGCGCTTGTTTAACCCATTTGCAATTAACTAACAATAAGTATTATGGGTTGTTTGCAGCAGCAACAATTGTAAAAGGGAATACATTGCCCAATTGGAAAGAGTTTGAAGGGATATACGAAAGTGAAATTCGCACGGCATTTGAGCATGCACTTAAGATAAGAAAACTAAGGTTGTCGGTTCCCGATTGGTTAGATGATATTGGTGTTAATCAATTTGGAGAGTCATTATGGGAAAAAGAGATGAGCAGTTTAAATGAAGAAGCGGAGGTTTATTTAAGGGTAAACACTTTGCTAACTACAACCGATAAACTCCTTGAAGCTTTACGTTCTTCGGAGGCAGCCGTAAAAAGTTTGGATGACTCTTTGTTTGCAACAGCCGCTGAACCTCCTCTTGTTATGTTAAAAAGACAACGCCTACACAATACCGAGGCCTATAAAAAAGGTTGGTTTGAGATACAAGATGCCTCCTCTCAGTTGGTTGCTCCCTTTTTACAGGTAAAGCCCGGTATGATGGTGATTGATGCGTGTGCCGGAGCCGGTGGTAAAGCGCTTCATATAGCGTGTTTAATGAAAAACGCGGGAAAAATACTTGCTATGGATGTTGAGCCCAAAAAGCTGCGTGAGTTGGAAAGGCGTGCCTCGAATGCCGGAGTTGAAATTATTCAAACAAGTGTGATTACCCCTAAGGAAATTATCAAAAACAAAGGCAAAGCCGACCGTTTGTTGCTTGATGTGCCATGCTCGGGGTTGGGAGTGTTGAAGCGTAATCCTGATGCTAAATGGAAGCTGAGTGCTGCCTTTATCGAAGAAATACAAATAACGCAAGCAAACATCTTAAAGGAATATGCTGAAATGCTCAAGCCCGAGGGCATGATGGTGTACGCTACCTGCAGCATTTTGCCTTCAGAAAATGAACAACAAGTGGCGGCATTTATTGCGCAAAAACCCAATAAATATGCTTTATTAAAAGATTTAAGGGTAATGCCATCACAAGGTTATGATGGTTTTTACATGGCACTCATAAAAAAAATGGCGTGATAAAAAGCAAAAATTTTTTTGGTTCTATTTCGGTTAGCCCACTTTTCAATCAATATAAACTGTTTAATTATTACGCTAGTTTTACAATTCAAATATTAGCTTAAAATCCGTGTTCATCAGTAGAATTTACACATGTAAAGCATCAAAAATATTATTAGGGTAATCTCGCTTAACAAGTAATTCAATCCATTGAACCAATGGATTAAATTATAGCTGTTTCAGCGATTCAGCATTTTTTAATGAGGAATGAGGGTTACATATACAAGAACAGCTTTTCGAACCTAATTTGATTAGATTCTCACACCCGCACCCCCATCACACAAATATCATCTACCTGTTCATTGCTGCCTCGGTAGGTATTATGAAAATCCAATAGTTTTGCTCGTTGTTCATCCATGCTTAAGGAGGCCAAGCTGAGCAGCAACTCGCGGAATTTTGCTTTGGTTAATTTTTTGTTTTTTTCACCGCCAAATTGATCGGAATAACCATCGGTGAACAAGTAAATAATATCGCCCTCACATAAATCGATGTTTGTGGTTGCAAATGGCTTGGGTTTATCTGATTGTCCAATAGGTTGCTTATCGGCTTTTATTTCTTCAATTTGATTGTTGTTTTTGCGATAAATCCACAAAGGATTATTGGCACCACTCCACATCATTTTTTTATTGATGAGGTTGAGTGCTGCTAAGGAGGCATCCATGCCATCTTTTACTTTTTCATCGCTCTTAGCAAAATTCTCTAATACCAGTTCTCTTGTTTTATCAAATATTTCGCCAGTTTTTCTTAATCCAAATTCAATTACTGCGCGGTTGAGTGCAGTGTTGCAAACC
>JALRAS010000067.1 GCA_023262495.1 Bacteroidia bacterium
CTATGGAACTTAGGTACTATAGGCATGTTCCCTGAAACTAAATTTACGCATACCTTTGAGAACGTTGGAATTTATCCGGTAGAGCTTACCGTAACAACTGAAAATGGCTGTATCGAAACTGTGAATGACTCTGTAATTATAGAGGAAAACTATGTGATTTATATCCCTAATTCATTCACCCCTAACGGAGATGGCCTCAATGATTCATTTATAGCTACCGGAGGAGGAATCAAAGAATTTAAAATGGAGATTTACAATCGTTGGGGGAATTTAATTTTCACCACAAATAGTCTTTCACAACCTTGGGATGGAGTTGGACACGGTCAGGATAATTATATGTGGAAAATTTATTTAAAAGATAGTAAAGGCACTCAAAGAGAAATGATTGGCAGTGTAACCCTTTTGCGATAATCAGTTAGCGTTGTAGAATTCGAACAATAGGGCTGCATTCCTACTCCTCATTGATTTAAGTTTTTCTTCTTCATTTATTTGTACCAAATATTTCGTGTGTCGGATACCACCGGGATAGAATTTAGTAAGTGGGAAAAAACCATACGTAAAAGAAGTGAGATAAAGCTTCTGTGATATCAATGCAATTGGCGCAGCAATAAAAATTCCGTTTAGCAAAAATGAGGTTAATCCCTCACCAACCTCGCCTTCTTTAATCATCCCTAAACCCGGTAAAATGGCTTGCATTAAAACCGATTTGTTTTTCTTGATCATACCGGCATGATGTAATTTATTAAAGATATCTGTCGTGTCTTTTTTCATCATTATAGCCACAGCTTTTAATTCATCCTTCAAATCTGAGTATCTATCCTGCATATTCAAGCAAAGTGATTTCATGAATGATCTTTCAGCAGAAAATTGTACTGCAGAATCTTTTTCAATAAAATCAATACAAGCATTGTATAGGCCATGCCGAAAAAACAAATTGCGCATCTCAATATAAAAGAACTCCTGCTGTAAAATATTCTTTTCAATGCCCTCTATGCGTTTTATTTCCTGCAAGGCCTCCTTGTATTGATGACAACGCATACGAAGTCGTACTTTTTGTACTAAAGCATTATACTTATCAGATTCATTCTCTGCTTTATAGCTTGCATATTCCAACTGCAGCAGGTTAAATGCTAGGCTATCTGCAGCAACTTTGCTCAATGTATCCGGCTCACTCATAGAGCAAGCAAAGGCAGTATTAATGATGCAGCTGATAAGTACAATAATCAATAACCTCATGATTAAGTTGTTCATTTAATTTATTAAGAAATGCTTTTTTTGCCTTCATTGTGCCATATATATTGGACACATATACAGGCACAAATATTAAGCCCGTAACAATTGTTCCAGCGCTCAACAGTCCTAGTTTTACAACACATTCTATAAATGGAGCTGCTGTAATCAAACACAAGGAAAATGCAGCATTGCCTTCGGTGCCCTGCATCAAATAATACTTGCCTAAGCCCGGCATTAGTGCAGAAAACAAACCCGCTAGCAATACCGAACGTTGCTTAAGTTTTTTAATTTTATTAACTGTTGTATAAAACAACTGAGACTCATCTATACCCTCTATCAATCCCTTATAGCAGACCATCAATTCAGACAATTGCCTTAAGCTCATTGAAGATAAATTGTTTGCTTTCAATTTATGGATGGCAGTTAAACAATGTTGTTCGGCATGTAATATCAAAGAGGCGTAAAAAAAGTAAGTCAAATTAATGGTATCATTCACCAAAGGCGAAATTTTTTTAAGCAATATGGTATCTCCAAATGCTGCACTTAAATAAAGCATATCCCTAAAAGAATAATCTTTGGGCAAAGACTGAAAATCTATCAGTTGATAATAGGCATGACGCTCTGTTTTGAGTTGCTCGCTGCTTAAATAATTAATGAATGAAGTATCGGCTTTAACTTTATGCTGCGCATCTGTTTTGACTGAACAAAAAAATACGATCAACAATAGTAAAGTAATGTGCTTATTCATAATGTTTCATTTGTTCAATCAGGAGGTAGTTTTCTTGATCGATAAGAGAGGGTAGAAATGAATACGTATTTTGCGAGGACCCACATCTGCTAAGACGATCAATTCCCAATAGCAGTCCGCCAAATAATCCAAACGATGAAGTGGCCTCACTCATGAAATGTGAACATGTTTTTTGATACTCGCAACTGGCCGAAATTTGCCTCGAAATTATCTTTTTATAAAAACCCTCACGACCTCTGACCTCCTTTTTATTGAGCTTCAAATTATTTGAGTCATAGACATCATAAATAGCTTGTAAGGACGATTCAGCAGGAGATTGGCCACATACACGCGTACAACAAAAAAAAGTTGCAACAAGTATTAAAATAGTGAGCCACTGCCTCATGAGAAAAATTTAAAATCCTGAAAACAAACATAATTAAAATGAATAACTCTATTAACATATTAAAAAAATTAAATTTGTATCCCTTTTTAAAATTTAAAATTCAATGGCAAAAATAAAGAAGCAGGATGCACTTGATTACCATTCGGGCGGACGTCCGGGTAAAATTGAAGTGGTACCCACAAAACCATATAATACCCAGCGTGATTTAACCCTTGCCTATTCTCCGGGAGTAGCTGAACCTTGTTTAGAGATTGAAAAAAATCCGGAAGACGTTTATAAATATACTGCTAAGGGCAACTTGGTAGCAGTAATTAGTAATGGAACAGCTGTTTTGGGCTTGGGCGATATTGGTCCTGCCGCCTCCAAACCTGTTATGGAAGGAAAAGGATTACTATTTAAAATTTATGCAGATATTGATGTTTTTGACATTGAAATTGATGAAACCAATGTAGATGATTTTATCAAAACAGTGAAAGCCATCAGCCCTACGTTCGGGGGAATTAATTTGGAGGACATCAAGGCACCTGAGTGTTTTGAAATTGAGCGCAGACTGAAGGAAGAATTAGATATTCCGCTGATGCACGATGATCAGCATGGAACTGCTATCATTACCAGCGCTGCTTTGCTCAATGCACTTGAACTGTGTGATAAAAAAATTGAAGACGTGTATATAGTGGTGAATGGAGCCGGAGCCTCGGCCATCTCCTGTACTAAGCTATACCTAGCGTTAGGAGCGCGCAAAGAAAATATTGTGATGCTCGACAGCAACGGAGTTATTAGAACCGATCGTGAAAAATTAGATGATACAAAAGCATTTTTTGCCACCTCAAAAGATTTACACACCTTAGAAGAAGCAATGAAGGGTGCAGATGTTTTTCTTGGCTTGAGTAAAGGAAATATTGTGAGTAAAGAAATGTTGAAAAGCATGGGTCAAAAACCCATCGTTTTTGCCTTGGCCAACCCCGACCCGGAAATTTCTTATGCCGATGCCGTTGATGCAAGGCCCGATGCCATTGTTGCAACAGGCCGAAGCGATAACCCTAATCAGGTAAATAATGTACTTGGGTTTCCATTTATATTCAGAGGTGCACTCGATGTGCGCGCCACTAAAATAAATGAGGAAATGAAATTAGCTGCCGTGCATGCTTTGGCAGAATTGGCTAAGGAAGCTGTACCCGAGAATGTAAATCTTGCTTATAATTCTAAAAATATCACCTTTGGTAAAGATTACATCATACCCAAACCGGTGGATAATCGTTTAATTTACAAAGTAGCGCCTGCGGTTGCTAAAGCAGCTATTGCATCAGGTGTGGCACGTTATCCTATTACCGATTGGGAAGCTTATGAAAATGAGCTGATACAACGTTTGGGATTGGATAATAAATTGATGAAAAACATCACCATCAGAGCCAAACAAAAGCCTCAAAGAGTGGTATTTGCTGAAGCCGACCACTATAAAATTTTAAAGGCCGCACAACAAGTTAAAGATGAAGGTATAGCTATTCCTATATTATTGGGTGATACCGAAAAAATAACCAATCTCATTGCAGAAAACAACCTAGATTTAAAGGACATAAGCATTATTGATATTCGTCAAAAAAACTTAGAAGAAAAACGCAATCATTTTGGTGACTTATTTTTTGAGAAAAGAAAGCGCAGAGGATATACCCTTTTTGAAGCACGCAAAACCATGCTCGAGAGAAACTATTATGGAGCTATGATGGTTGAAACCGGTGAAGCAGATGCGATGATTAGTGGACTTACCAGAAAATACCCCGACACCATTAGGCCTTCTTTACAAATCATAGGAGTACAGCAAAACATTGGCATGGTAGCAGGCATGTACATTATGGTTACTAAAAAGGGACCTGTGTTTTTTGCCGATACCACCATCAATAAAAATCCAACAGCCGATGAATTGGTGAAGATTGTGCTATTGACAGCCAATGCTGTAAGATTACTCAATATTGTGCCGCGTATTGCACTGCTGTCGTACTCTAATTTTGGATCGGTAGATAGTCCTGAAACACGCATACTGCGTGAAGCTATCGCTATATTGCATCGCGATCATCCGGATTTAATTGTAGATGGTGAAGTACAGGCAAATATTGCCCTCAATAAAGATTTGATGGAAGAGCAATTTCCATTTTCCCCGCTTAAAACAGGCAATGTAAACACACTCATTTTCCCTAACCTTGCCTCGGGAAATATTGCTTACAAACTGATGCAGGAAATGGGCTCAGCAGAAGCTATTGGGCCGGTTTTATTGGGATTAAACAAATCTGTTCATATTCTGCAACTGGGTAGCAGTGTGCGCGAAATTGTGAATATGGTTACGATTGCGGTTGCCGATGCGCAGGTAAAAAACAATGTGTTCGGATAGTTGGTGAGTGAATCAGCTGAAAGCCAAACATACCGATATTGTAAAGCGTGAGGCCGCGCGTTTGGGTTTTGATTTTTGCGGGATATCGGTAGCCGGTTTTCTTGAAGAAGAAGCTAAGCAATTAGAGCAATGGCTCAACAGTAACCATCACGGGAAAATGGCCTACATGGCCAATCACTTTGATAAGCGCCTTGACCCCACTAAACTCGTTCCGGGCGCAAAGAGTGTAATCTCGTTGATGATTAACTATTATCCATCAAACCAGCAGCTGCACAACGATGCCCCAAAAATTAGTAAGTATGCTTATGGAAACGATTATCATGAGGTAATCAAAGAGAAACTTAAGCAGTTAATTGAAACATTGCGTAACGAAATTGGTGGCATTGAAGGCCGCGCATTTGTTGATTCGGCACCTGTATTGGATAAGGCATGGGCAAAAAAATCGGGAATGGGCTGGATGGGCAAAAATACCAACATCATTAACAAGAAAAATGGCTCCTTTTTTTTTATTGCAGAACTAATTACCGATCTTGACTTGGTTCCCGACTCCCCGGTGAAAGATTACTGTGGAACTTGCAATCGCTGTATTGATGCATGCCCAACCGATGCATTGATTGCTCCCTATCAAATTGATGCCAGCAAGTGTATCAGTTACCTCACTATTGAACTTAAAGAACAAATACCCGACAACTTTAAAGGAAAAATGGAAGGTTGGGCATTTGGTTGTGATATTTGTCAGGATGTATGTCCTTGGAACAGATTTTCGAAACCCCATCATCATCAAGCATTAATGCCCAACGAACAATTATTGAGTTTTAGCAAAGATGAGTGGTTTGAATTAACTGAGGTTGTGTTCAAAAGTGTTTTCAGCAAATCGGCAGTAAAAAGAACAGGTTTTAAAGGGCTCACCAGAAATCTCTCATTTATTCAACCCAACTCTACTTCATAAATACTCTCAGTTATTGGCATATCTTATAACAGTATTGAATGTTTACACATCATAGCACAAACAAGATATCCGTAATTTTATTAAAAAAATGGTCCTTGATGTGTTGAGTTTTGTTACAATACCCTATATTTGAACCATGGAATTGAAAATTGATCAATATCTGCATGACTTGCTCTACAGCCATAACTGCGTAATTATTCCCGGTTTTGGTGGGTTTGTAGGCAATTACCAAAGTGCAGCTATTCACCCGGCCCAGCATATATTCAGCGCACCGCGTAAACAAGTAGCATTCAATAAAAATCTCACAATAAATGATGGACTTTTGGCACACTATATCGTGCAAAAGGAACTTATTACCTATCCTGAAGCGATTGAACTGATTGATAAAGATGTCTTTAAAATGAAACATCTGCTATCTTGCGGAGAACGGGTAAATCTCAAAGAAATTGGCTTCTTGAAGCTTGATGTAGAAAACAATATTCAATTCAGCCCTGCTCAATTAACTAATTTTGAACTTGGCTCCTTTGGCTTGTATAGTTTTCAATCAAGTGCCATCAAGAGGGGTCAGTACGAAAATGCTTCGGGTAATAAATTTGTTGACAGGCCTGCGGTAAAACCCAAAGTCGGATTTAAGAAATTCAGAAGATTAGTATTGCCTGCTATATTGTTGCCGGTTGCGGTTGCGCTATTTTTCAGTCCCTATACACAACCAATAAAAAACCGATTGCAAGTACAAACATCAGGTTTCTTCGGAAGTGAAGAAAAGGCATTATACCAATCAGTTGAACATGCGTTTAATTTGAAGCAAGCTGAGTTGCCCGAACTAAAGGTGATTGCACCGGTTGAAACTACCTTGGCTGAAGAAGCTACCAACATTGCTACAAGCACTACCAGCATATCAGAGGCCACCGCATCATCTGCTGTGGAAACGAATAATTATACCTTGGTTGCGGGCTGTTTCTCTTTACCCGAGAATGCCGAAAAGCAAATACAATTGCTAAAAAGTAAAAACCTGTCAGCATCAATTATCGGAAAAACAAATAGTGGACTTATTCGTGTAGGAATAGGCAACTATGCAACTGCCGAGGCAGCTTCCGAAGATATGAAAGCCTTAAAAGAGCAGCAAATAGAGGTGTGGGTGCTGAAAAACTAATCGTTACAGCACATGGACTTCAACCCTATTTTAAGTGAATTAAAGGAGAGTGCTGCCATTCTTGACAAATTCATTCACAGCAATACTGCTATATCGGCTATTGAAAATTCAATTGTATTGATGAGCAATGCTTTACTGAATGGCAATAAAATTATCAGTTGTGGCAATGGAGGATCGATGAGTGATGCCATGCATTTTGCGGAAGAGTTGAGCGGAAAATTTCGCAATGAAAGAAAACCACTTCCCGCAATCGCTATCGCTGATCCTGCTTATATTACCTGTACCGGCAACGATTATGGATTTGATCACATCTTTGCAAGATTTATTGAGGGATTTGGCAAGGAAGGAGACATTTTGCTTACCATTAGCACAAGTGGTAACTCTCCCAACGTGATAAAAGCGGCAGAGGCAGCAAAACAATTAAAAATGTTTGTGGTAGCCTTAACAGGTAAAGATGGCGGAGCACTTTCAAGCATAGCCGATATTGAAATCAGAGCACCTCACTCAAACTATTCAGATAGAGCACAGGAAATTCACATCAAAGTGATTCATATTCTAATAAAGCAAATTGAGGAGGCACTCATGAGGGCTGGAGCGCTGTGATACTGCAATATTCATAAAACCTTAAACCATATAAAAACGGGAAGCACTTAGTTTTAAATAGGACCTCCCTTTAGGTGGCGCATACCGTCAGCATATGGAACTATTTTAAGAGATTTGATAGTTTTATGGGATTTGGGGGCTCTCTTTAGGTATGAAAAATAAAAAGGGCGTAGTTGTTGAAACTACGCCCAGTCGAGGGTAGCAGAATTTAGATTTATATTGTAAAAAGTGGTGCTGGAATTTCGGATAATTATTTTTATTGCTACTGATTTTGTAAATTTGCAATGTTATCAAAAAAGTGATATAGAATAAATAAAGCATAAAAAATTAAACAATGAAAGTATTGATTGACATACCTGATAATGAAGCCAATTTCGGAATGAAGGTTTTAAAAAGCCTTTCCTTTGTCAAAAAAGCAAAAACAATGAGCAAAACTTCAGTAGAACTTTGGGAAGATCTTAAGGAAGCGGCTGATCAGGTAAAATTACATAAACAAGGAAAATTAAAATTGAAAACTGCTCAAGATTTACTTAATGAGTTATAGTATTATATCTACTCTTCGCTTTGAGAAGGAGCTAAAACGACTATCAAAAAAATTTAATTCACTCAAGGATGAATTTGCCAATTTAATTTCAGAAATTTCATCTGATGCTAAAACAGGAATATTGATAGGTAATAACTGTCATAAAATACGTTTGGCCATTACGAGTAAAAAAAAAGGAAAAAGTGGTGGAGCTAGAGTCATTACTTATGTTTATGTTGCTAGTAAAACAGTTTACCTTCTAACAATTTACGACAAAGGAGAAAAGCCAGATTTAAAACCAAATGAGCTTAAAATGATGGTTGAAAGTTTGGAGTTAAAATAATTAGTAGTTAAATATTTTCTGAAAAATTGGTTTTTGAAAAAAAAGCATATCGAACTCCAAAAATAAACGAAGCCTTCGAGCAAATAAGCAATGATACCAAGCCTTCCAACAAAAATAAAAACGGGAAGAACTTAGTTTTAAATAAGCCTTCCCGCAGCGTGGTCTCGCCCAGAATCGAACTGGGATCAAAAGTTTAGGAAACTTCTATTCTATCCGTTGAACTACGAAACCTAAATTGTGGTTGCAAATTTACAACAATCTTTAAGATTACTTACTCTGATTCCAGGTTTTGTAAATTGATTGTTGCTGAGGCCTATTGGGCTCAATCTCCCGCAAGGGCTCGCATTCTCTTAAACTGGCATAACAATCGGCAGGCAATTGCTGATACAGCGCAGTGCCTTTACTTTTCCATGCAATCATTTCATCGCTTACCTCTTTTACTATTTTGGCTGGATTGCCTACAACTACCTTGCGCTCCGGAATTACCATATCGGCCGGCACAAAGCATAGCGCACCTACAATACAATTGTCGCCAATAACTACATTATCCATTACCACGGCATTCATACCCACCAATACATTTTTCCCGATAGTGCCTCCATGTATGATAGCGCCATGACCAATATGTGCGGCTTCCATTAAGGTTACTGTAACCCCCGGAAACATGTGTATGGTACAGTTTTCCTGCACATTGCAACCATCGTGTATAATGATTTGTCCCCAATCGCCACGTATAGCCGCACCCGGGCCAATATATACATCTTTACCTATGATGACATTGCCCGTTACTGCTGCTTGCGGATGAACAAAAGCACTTGGGTGAACAACAGGTTTGTAACCATTAAATTCGTAAATCATAATTTTTTATCGCAATAATAATGATTAAGCGCCTAATACCAAATGGAAAATGTACTTATGTTTTTTAGATGCTACCGGTCGATAACGGATCAACAATAGATGAAAGTCAAACAGCACTTAATGGAGCAAATTTGCCTTCCTTGGGTTTAATGCTTAGAACCGGTATTTTAGTGTGGTTTACCATTTGTTTTGCGAGTGCACCAAAAGGCGTATCATTGAGCTCCGACTCCTGATCAGCCAAAACTACAATCAGGTCGGCATTCATTTTCTTGGCAAATTTCAAAGTTTGCTCTCCCAAATGATCACCATCAATAATTGTTTTATCATAGGCAACTCCTGCATGGGCAATAACACTTTCTACATTTTCGATCATAATATCGAACTTTTTTAGCGCCAACTCTTCGTGATCATGCCTTACTCCCAACAAATGTATTTTTGCAGCGTATAACTTAGCCAAATCTACTGTTCTGTTTACCTTTTCAAGCGAATGATAGCTATTTTCTATAGGTAGCACAATATGCTGAAATCCGGTTTTCTGTGAGTCTGCCCTAACAGTTATTACAGGACATGGACACCTTTTAATGGTTTTATGAGCATTACTCCCTATAAAATACTCATTAAAACCACTTAATCCATGGGTTCCCATAACCACTACATCAATATGATTGCTGGCAACTGCGGTTTCTATTTCTTCAATAGGATTTCCTCTGCTAACCGTGGTTTTTACGTTGATACCGTGTTTTAAATTGAGATCACTTGCAATTTTTTGCAACTTCTCAATACAAAAGTTTTCAAGGTCATCAAGATTATTGCTAAGCGTTGCAGGATTATCAATGGCATAAGTAAACTCTGAAACTTTAATCACATGTAAAAGGTGTAGGGTTGCCCTGCTCATGCGCGCCATAAAAGCGCTGTGCTCAATTGCCATTGCTGCCGTATCCGAGAAATCGGTTGGCGTAAGAATGTTTTTAATATCAAAGGTTTTCATATGTTTTATGTTAATTTATAGACAAAGGAAAGCAATGAACAGATGCAAATTGACAAGTATGATGAATATCATTTTTTACACTGACTTTGCTCATGCTTTTCAGCTTGATGCCTTGCCTTTGAGCCCGCTTAACGTCATGTGTTAATAGTCCCAGAAAGTAGGCCAAAAGCTGCTTTACTGGTATGATGCCCAAATTTAATGAACCAAATAAAACCAATTGCTTGGTAAACTATGCCAATAAACCCACCTTCTGAATTTGAAAATGCGTAATCGCTAAAAAAGTTGTAATTATTGTTCATTGATAGCGCATGATAGCATACACATTAGATAAGGAAAATAATTTAACTTTGCAGAAATTTAAGTATATGTTGGTTTCTATCATCATTACCTCCTACAACTATGCCCGTTACTTGGAAAGGGCCATCAGAAGCGCATTGAATCAATCGATGCCCGAAGGTGCATTTGAAGTGATTGTTGTAGATGATTGCTCAACAGATGAAACTCACCTGATTTTAGAAAATTACACCGATGAAATAAGGGTAATTAGGTTAGCACAAAACTCGGGTTTGTCAGCTGCTCGCAATGCAGGAATAAAAAAGGCAAAAGGTCAATTTGTGGTGTTTTTAGATGCTGATGATTACATACAAACAGACTTAACAAAAGTGCTATCTGTTTTTTTAGTTGAGAATAATCGTCTCGATGCCGTTGCTGTTGACTACTACCTTGTAAATGAATATGGCGATCACATTGAGTGGGTGAACTCGAGCGAAAAACCGGTGGCCTGCGGCATCATGTTCAGAAAAGATTTGTTGTTTGATATAGGCCTGTATGACGAGAGTTTCAGAGCACGTGAAGAAGAAGATTTAAGAAAGCGATTTTTGGCCAAGCACAATATCTTCCACATTCCGCTCCCGCTCTATCGTTATCGTATGCACGATAATAATCTTACAAAGAATACCGAAGAAATGGACAAGCATGCACAAATGTTAAATAAAAAACATCATTCATGATTAAATTCTTAGAAGGCAAGCTCATTTATTTGCGTGCAATCGCGTTGAGCGATGTCAATGAAAGTTACTTAAAGTGGTTAAACGAGCCCGATGTTACAACAGGTTTGGCTTCGGGAACATTCCCAACTTCTTTAGAATCTTTGCGCCTATATGTTGAACAAAAATCAGCAGACAAAAATACCATCATGTTTGCTATCTGCGATCAAAAAAGTAATAAGCACATTGGCAATATTAAATTGGATAATTTCGATTGGGTAAGCCGTACCTGTGAGCTAGGTGTATTAATTGGTGAAAAAGATTTTTGGGGTAAGGGCATCGGATCTGAGGTATGCAAATTAACCATTCGCTATGCCTTACAGCAACTCAACATCAGAAAAATATTATTGGCCGTTTATGCAAATAATCCGGGCGCCATCAAAGTTTACGAAAAAATAGGATTTGTAAAAGAAGGCACATTAAGGCAACATATATGGAGCAATGGCGAGTATATTGACAAGCACTACATGGGATTATTTGCATCTGAATTGAAAGCATGATTTTAGCCATTATACAAGCCCGTATGGGTAGCACACGTCTTCCTGGAAAAGTGCTTAAAAAAATAAATCATCAAAGCATCCTCGAAAATTTAATGGAGCGCATCAAGCCTTCAAAGCTTATTGATGAAATTGTTATTGCCACTTCTGCCAACCCCGAAGATGATGCTATAGAAGCACTATGCAAAAACAAAGGATACAATTGCTCAAGAGGAAGTGATTGGGATGTGCTCGATAGATTTTATCAAGCAAGCTTGAATTACAAAGAAGTGAAAACAGTGGTGCGTTTAACCTCTGATTGCCCCTTACACTCCCACAAAGTGGTTGACTTTGTGGTTGCTGAATTTTTAAAGTCGGGGAAAGATTATTTTTCAAACTCTAATAACGAACCCGATTTTTTAGAGGATGGATTTGATGTTGAAGTATTCACCTACAAAAGTCTATACACCGCATGGCAAGAGGCTAAGCTACTTTCCGAGCGCGAGCACGTTACACCTTACATTAAATTCAGTGGTAAGTTTACATGCGGTTGGAAAAAATCTTGTGCCGAATATACTTATAAAATGAGCGTAGATTCACCCCAAGATTTTGAAGCGGTGGCTGCCATTTTCGAAGCGTTGAAAGACACGCCCGATTTTGGTATTGAAGAAGTTGCATCCCTGCTGAAAACCCATCCCGAAATAATCGAGAAAAACAAAGAAAGCATTGCAAACAGTGGTTTTCAAAAAACTATTGCTAACGATAAAATTGTAAAATAATGGAAATTCAGGCTCATAAAAGTATGATTACCAATTTTAAAAAATCAGATGAATACCGTGCTCGCATACACGATTTAATTCCCGGTGGCGCACACACCTACTCCAAGGGCGATGATCAGTTTCCAGCCCTCTCTCCTGCTGCAATAACGCATGGTGATGGTTGTTATGTGTACGACCCTGATGGCAATAAATATATTGAGTGCCTTAGCGGATTAGCATCTGTAAGCCTAGGGCATGCCTACAAACCGGTGGTTGACCGCGTGGTTCAGGAGTTGTACAAGGGTAATAATTTTTCTCGCCCTTCTACCATTGAAATGGAAATCGCAGAGCGTTTCTTGCAATTGGTTGGGGTGCACGATATGATTAAGTTCTCTAAAAATGGTTCTGTTGTAACCACAGCTGCAGTTAAAATTGCACGGGCATATACCGGAAGAAAGTTAGTAGCGCGACCTATCGACCATCCTTTTTATAGTTACGATGATTGGTTTATTGGCTCAACCGATGTAAAGAGCGGTATTCCAAACGATATTCAAGCGCTTACCGTAACTTACACTTCGGATAATATGGAATCGCTGCGCGAGTTATTTGATAAGTATCCTAATCAAATTGCCTGTGTAATTTCAGAGCCCGAAAAAATGAATGTGTTGCCCGATAATTACTTGAAAGACGCCATTGAATTGGCACACAAAAACGGCACTCTTTGGATCATGGATGAAATGATCACAGGATACAAAACAGCTTATCCCGGGTCATTAAAAAAATACGGTGTTGAGCCCGATATGGCCACTTGGGGCAAGGGCATTGCCAATGGATTTTCTTTTTGCTGCTTAACCGGTAAAAAAGAAGTGATGGAATTAGGAGGCATCAGAAAAAAAGGAGCTGAAAAATTATTTTTAGTAAGTACCACACATGGCGGTGAAACTTGCAGTATTGCTGCGGCTTTGGCAACAATGGATGAATTTGAAAAACACAATGTACTGGCACACAATCAAGCTATGGGTCAATTATTTATTGATAAAACAAAAGCACTTTTTGCCGAACATAAATTAGAAAACAACCTGCGCAACTTGCAATTTAACTGGCATGCGTCTATAGGTTATTTCGATAATGAAGGCAACAACAGCTTTGGCTTGCGCACCTTATTTCATCAAGAATTAATTAAGCGCGGCATTTTATTCCAAGGTATTTTTTGCCCCAATTACAGCCACAAAGAAGAGCACGTAAATGCCATAGTAGAAGCTATTAGCGACAGTTTACCCATCATGAAAAAAGCTTTGGAAGATGGTTGGGAAAAGTTTCTTGTTGGCGAACCTATCAAACCTGTATTCAGAAAATATATTTAATCAGCTATGTCAATAAACAGAACTACCAATCCTTTTGAAATCGATTTCAGAAAGAAATTTGAATTAACCGACAAGGTTATTATCATCACCGGTGCTTGCGGCCTTGTGGGACGTGCCTTTTGCGAAGCTGTTGCGCAATATGGCGCACATGTGGTAGTAACCGATATAGCAGTAGCCGAGCCCGAAAAATTTGCTCAAACATTATCGGAACGTCACCATAGAAAAATGTTGGGCATAGCTATTGATGTAAGTTCACGTGCAGATATCGAAAAGCTTAAAAGCACTGTGCTCAGCTCCTTCAATCGCATTGATGGTTTGGTAAACGGACATCAAAATAAAACGCATTTAAAGTTTGTTCCTTTCGAAGAAATTAAAGATGAAAACTGGGATACCGTGGTAGAAATTAATTTGAAAGGTACTTTTTTAACCTGTCAGATTATTGGTTCTTACATGGCGCAACAAGGCAACGGAAGCATCATCAACATTCCATCCACATACAGCGTAGTGGCGCCCAATCAAAATTTATACAAAGGCACCAGCTTAGGTTGCCCTGCAGAATACAGCGCCTCCAAAGGTGGTGTCGATGCATTATCAAGATATTTAGCATCCTATTGGGCAGCAAAAGGGGTGCGTGTAAATATGATTACACCGCACGGTGTTTGGAACAATCATGAAGAACAATTTGAAAAGAATTTTGCCAACTTTTCGCCACTACAGCGTTTGAGTTATAACCACGAGGTAGCCGGTGCCTTAATTTATTTATTGAGTGATGCTTCCAGC